>WOYY01000073.1 GCA_011620555.1 Anaerolineaceae bacterium
CGTCGAGTCCGCCATAGACCATATTGCCGATATACTGATCGCTCGCCCGCCCATGAGATTCTTCGGCCGCTTGAGCGATAGCTTTGGGGTCATGCGCTTTCGCAGAAGAAGTTTCATCGCGCCGTTCAAAGGCTTCCCGCGCTGTTTCCAACCGTTTTGAAGTACTCATATCATCAGCTCCTTGTTAGATTTCTCGTCAGTTTTCTGGAACAAAAAACACAACCAGAATTAAAATTTTCTCAGTTCGATATTAAAAAGCAGCTCCGTAAGGTCCAGAGCAGCCTGGAAGGATCAACCGTCTGAGCGCTGACCTGCGCTCTTGACTGCCCGGGCCAGCTGCACGCCCAACTCACGGGCCCGGTCCAGACCCAGGGTCTGCGGCCTGCCGATGAAGTCGAACGCGTTCACAACCTGCCACCCCATCTTGGCGGCCAGCTCGTCAAAGGCAGCCTTCGCGCCGCCGCTCCAGGCATAGCTGCCGAGGTAGGCGGCCTGTTTATGCTTCACCCGTTTGCGGTCGGCCATCATCAGCACGTCCATCATGGCGGGGAACATCTGCCCCTCATAAGTTGGGGCGGCCACCAGCACGCCGCGCCGGGTCCATAGGTCGGGCAGGATATAGCTGACATTGGTCTTGCGCACGTCATACACCGTCACCGGCACGCCTTCCGAGGCGATCCCTTCCAGGGCCGCGCTCAGGGCATGTTCCGTGTTGCGATACATCGTGCCAAACAGCGCCGTGATCCCTTCTTCGGCGGGGGAATTGTAATATTCGGACCAACGCCGATAAAGTTCAACGATCCGCCCGGGGTTCTTGCGCCAGATCAGGCCGTGTGAGGGGGCCACCAGCTCAATCTGGGTATCGGCAAATTTGTCAATCGCAGCCAGCACGGACTTGCTGAAGGCGGCCACAATGTTGGTGAAATAGCGCAGCGATTCGGCCTCATACCAGTCGAGATCCGCACAGGTGTCGTCATAGATTGCGCCGTCCAGCGTGCCATAGCCGCCATAGCCATCACAGGGGAAGAGCACTTTCTGCTCCACCAGGTAGGTCATCATGGTCTCGGGCCAATGGACGAAAGGGGTATAGACGAAACGGAGCGTATTCGCGCCCAGGTTCAATTCCTGGCCGTTTTTCAGCCGTTCCGTGTTTTCCGTCAGGCCGTAAAAATCGGCCAGCATGGCGATCGCCTTGGGCATCCCCAAAATCTGGGCCTTCGGGGCCAGCTCCAGCAGGCGGGTCAGCGCCCCGCTGTGGTCCGGCTCCATGTGGTTGATGATCACGTAGTCCAGGGTGCTGATGTCGAAGACCTCGGCCAACTGGGCCAGGTAATCATCGCTCAGCATCTCCTTGGAAAGATCGATCAGCGCGGTCTTCTCATCCTTGATGAGATAGGAATTATAGGAAATCCCTTCCTCGCGGATCGGCCAAAGCCCCTCAAAGAGGTCGGTCACCCGGTCGTTGATCCCGACCCACCAAACGTTCGGTCGGATCTCAATCGGCTTCATAGGTCCTCCTACTTGGAGAGGTAGCTGCGGACGTCTTCCAATTGGCCGGCGCTGCCGAGGTAGCCATTCTTCTGGGCGATAAAATCGGCATAGGCCTGCATGAAGATCTTGCCAGGGTTGCGGAGGTCAAAGACTTCAGGATGGTCACGGAAGACCTCGCGGTGCACGCGGGTCCAGACCAGGCGGCCGTCGGTGTCAATGTTGATCTTGGTCACACCCAGTTTGGCAGCCTGTTTGAACTGGCCGGCATCCACGCCCTTGGCGCCTTTGATCTCGCCGCCAGCGGCATTGATCCGGGCGACTTCGTCCTGCGGGACGGAGCTGGAGCCGTGCATCACCAGCGGGAAGCCGGGGAGCTGTTTCTGGATCTCAGCCAGAACGTCGAAATGCAGAGACTGGCTGCCGGAGAATTTGAAAGCGCCATGGCTGGTGCCGATGGCGACGGCCAGCGAGTCACAACCGGTGCGGTCCACAAATTCTTTGGCCTGCGCGGGGTTGGTGAGCTTGGCGTCGGCTTCGTCCACCTTGACGTGCTCTTCCACGCCACCCAGCTGACCGAGTTCCGCTTCCACCACAATGCCCTTGGCATGCGCGGCATCCACCACCCGCTTGGTGATGGCGATGTTTTCCTCAAAGTCTTTTTGGCTGGCGTCAATCATCACGGAGCTGTAAAAACCGGATTCGATGCAGTCATAGCAGGCTTCCTCGTCGCCGTGGTCCAGATGGACGGCGAAGATCGCCTCGGGGAAGACATCATCGGCGCTGCGGATCAGGCCCTCAAGGAAACGCTTATCGGTATAGGCCCGGGCGCCTTTGCTGATCTGAATAATGAAGGGCGCCTGCGATTGCAGGTTACCGCGAAAAAGGCCGACAATTTGTTCCAGATTGTTGATGTTGTAAGCGCCGATGGCATATTTACCATACGCATGCTCAAACAGTTTTTTGGTTGTAACGATCATTTTTTGCTCCTTAGAAGGTTATAAATTGATGACCAAAAGACGTAATAAAAGGTCTTCCACCACAGGAAATAACCAATAGTCTATTATACCCAGAAATCCAACTCGTATACCGGCCGCCGGTTCGGCGCCCTTCAAAAATTCTGTCCCTTTAAAAATACTTTGAAAAAGCCCCATTCGCGGTTAAAATAGGATTCAATTCGGAAGCGACCCAACCACAGGAGAACCCATGCTCCCCATTTCCCTCATCCAACGCGAACAACCCGTTCGGCTCATCCATCATGCTGCCAATTGTGACCCTTCCCTGCCAGCCGGCTCACCCGTCGCGCTAGAAGCCTGTCTGAATGCGGGGTCTGCCCTGGTGGAGATTGACGTGGTTCCACTGGCGGATGGCAGTTTTGCCCTGATGCACGACCGTTTCCTGGAGGTCGAAACCAGCGGCAAGGGCGATGCGATCCAATCCACCCGCAGCAAGATCGAAAAACTGACCTATAAAGTCAACGGAGAGATCACCACCCATAAAGTGGGCTTCCTCGAAGAAGCGATCGCCATCTTCGCCGCCCACCCGGACGCGCTGCGCCTGCAACTGGACCTCAAGCCCTACACCCCGCTCACCCAGGCCGTCCTGCGGGAATTCGTGCGCATCCTGACGCCCGTGCTGGACCGCATCCAGGTGACCTCGGTCTCGGATTGGGCCGTCCGCTCCCTGCGCCGGTTCTCTCCCGAGCTCTCCCTGGGGTTTGACCCCCTGCTCTACCTCGACCTGGTAGATGATACCCCCCGGCCAGAGGGCATCCCGCCTTTCCGGGTCGGCGCCTATGGCCTGCGGGATGATCACCCGCTCTCGTCCTATCAATGGGGGCCGCTGGGCGAATACTTTGCCTCCCGCGCCGCTGCCCTGCTGGTTCAAGCCCCGCAAGGCTGCGAATGGTATATCAGGGCTGCCCTGCTGGAAGAAGCCCGCAAGGCCGGCTTCGACTGGATCGAATTCCTCCATCAGCACGGTTCCAAAGTGGATGGCTGGACAATCAACGCCGCCGACCCCGACCAGGTCAAACTGGCCGACACCCTCGTGGAACTTGGCATTGATGAACTGACCACCGACACCCCCGCCCTGCTGGCCGAAAAGCTGGGCGTCAAAGCGATTTACTGACCGCATCCCCTTTTTGACCGGATTGTGCTATGATGTCTTGCACAAATAGTACAGAGGCGAAAAAATGAATTTTTTGATCACAGGCGGAGCTGGGTTTCTTGGCTCCGCTTTAAGCAACCGATTACTGCGACAGGGGCACCATGTCCGTGTGCTGGACGATCTTTCCACCGGCGACCCGGACGCCCTCGACCCCGAAATCCACTTCACCCGCGGCGACATCAACGACCGGCCCAAGCTCTGGACGCTCCTCCAGGATATCGACTGCGTCTATCACCTCGCGGCGCGGGTCTCCGTGCCGGAATCAGTGCTGTTCCCCCGTGATTATAATGTAGTGAACGTCGGCGGCACTGCGACGCTGATGGAAGCTATCCGCGACGCGGGGACCCCTCGGGTGGTGCTGACCTCCTCCGGCGCGGTCTATGGGGACCAGGAA
Source organism: Anaerolineaceae bacterium (assembly GCA_011620555.1). Lineage (GTDB taxonomy): Bacteria > Chloroflexota > Anaerolineae > Anaerolineales > Anaerolineaceae > Brevifilum. Next base: position 4,052 of record WOYY01000073.1, read on the forward strand.
GCTCCTATGATGGTAGAGACCATGTCGCCCCATCCGCTTTCGCCTTACGGCGTCTCCAAGCTGGCTGCGGAGTGGTACGTGCGGACGATTGGCGCGCTCTCCAACATCGAGACCCTGATCCTGCGGATCTTCAATGCCTATGGCCCCGGCCAGCGGATTCCCCCCGCTCACCCGCCGGTCATCCCAAGCTTCCTCCGTCAGGCCAAGCAAAACGGCACCATGATCTTCCACGGCGATGGCAGCCAAACCCGCGACTACGTCTATGTGGATGATGTGGTCAATGCGCTGGTGGCCGCTGCCAATGTGCAGGGCATGAACGGCGAGGTCATCAACGTTGGCAGCGGGCAGGAGACCAGCGTGCGGGAACTCGCCCGGCTGGTAATCAAGATCACCGGCGGCAAGCCCGAAGAGGTCTATAACCCGCGGGTCAGCACCGGCGTCTCCCGGATGTGCGCCGATATCAGCAAGGCCAAAAGCGCTCTGAACTACGTCCCGCTGATCTCGCTGGAAAACGGCCTGCGCCTGACGCTCGAAAAAGACCCCCAATTCCAAAATGGGAAGTGAGCTCGTCCCTCCGTATCCGTCGGGGCGAGGCAGGCCTTGCCCCGACCAGCCCCGACACGCGCCCCAACAGTTCGCATCCCCCCAGCGTTAATAAAGTAAAATAACAGCATGTCCATTCTGGAACGAGATTTCTACAACCGCCCCGCGCTGGATGTGGCGCGGGACCTGCTCGGCTGCCGCCTGGTGCGGCGGATGGACGGGCAGCGCCTGGCCGGGCTGATCCTCGAAACCGAAGCCTACCAGGGCGAGGAAGACCTCGGCTGCCACGCCGCCGCAGGTAAGACGCCCCGCACCTCCGTGATGTATGGACCGCCCGGGCATGCTTATGTGTATTTCACTTACGGTATGCATTGGATGCTCAACGCCGTCACCGACCAGCAGGATGTCCCCGCGGCCGTGCTGATCCGCGCGATCCAACCCGTGGAGGGTGAAGGCCTGATGGCGCTCAACCGCTCCACAAACGCCGGCCAGCGCGGCTGGACGGACGGTCCCGCCAAGCTGACCCAGGCCCTGGCGATTGACAAGTCGCTCAATAAAGTGGATCTCTGCAGCGCAGCGGACGGCCTCTGGATCGAAACCGGCATCCCCGTCCCGGACAGCCGGGTGGAACGCTCCGGCCGGATCGGGCTGAACAGCGTGCCGGAACCCTGGCGCTCGATCCCCTGGCGGTTCAACGTGAGCGGAGGGCTGAATGACTGACTACGCCCAACACTATGAAAAACTCTATACCATCCGCAGCTTTGAAACCCTGCTGCTGGATGAGTTTGCCTCCGGCATCTTCCCCGGCACCACGCATACCAGCCTGGGCCAGGAGGCCAACGCCGTGGGCGTGCTTGCGCAGGCCCGCGAGCAGGACGTGGTCGTCAGCAACCACCGCTGCCACGCCCACTTCCTCGCCTATGGCGGCGACCCCACCGCGCTCTATGCTGAGTTGATGGGCAAACCCGGCGGGGTTTGCGGCGGCGTGGGCGGGTCTCAGCACCTCCAATGGCGCAACTTTTACTCCAACGGCATCCAGGGCGGCACGCTGGCGATGGCAGCCGGCATGGCCTTTGCCGAGAAAAAGGCCAGCCGCGACGCGATCGTCTTCGACTTCATGGGCGATGGCACGCTCGGCGAGGGGATCGTCTATGAATGCCTGAACCTGATCTCGCTCTGGTCGTTGCCGATCCTGATCGTGCTGGAAAACAACCACATCGCCCAGACCACCCCCGCTGACCAGGCTGTTGCGGGCAGCATGACCGCCCGGTTCGAGGCCTTTGGCATCCCCGCCACCCACCTGGATACCTGCGATGTGGTCGAGGTGCAGGAAGCTGCGGGCGACCTGACCCGCAAAGTCCGACGGGAGAGCCGCCCCCAGGCGCTGGTGATCGAGACCGCCCGGCTGGGCACCCACTCCAAAGGCGATGATCCCCGCGATCCCAGGGATGTTGAGCTGCTCTGGGACTTGCGCGACCCGGTGGAACGGATCGGGCGGCTGCTGCAGGATCGGGAACGCGTCCTCATCCAGCGCAAAGTGGATGAGCGGATTCGGGCCGCCTTTGAGACCGCCCTGGCGATGGAAGGACAGCCCACATGAGCGAAACCCGTCCCGCCACCGTCCTGCAATCCCTCAACCTGGCGCTGCGTCAGGCGCTGGCGGATGACCCCCGGGTGCTGCTGCTGGGTGAGGACATTCTCGACCCCTACGGCGGCGCTTTCAAGGTCACCCGCGGCTGCTCCACCGCCTTTCCCGACCGGGTGCTGACCACCCCCATCTCTGAAGCCGGGATCACCGGCCTGGCGGGCGGGATGGCGCTGCGCGGGCTGCGGCCTGTGGTAGAGATTATGTTCGGCGATTTCTCCACCCTGATCGCCGATCAGGTGCTGAACCACATCGCCAAGTTCCACGGGATGTACAACGGGCAGGTGAGCGCGCCGGTGGTGATCCGCACGCCGATGGGCGCCCGCCGCGGCTACGGTCCCACCCACAGCCAGACGCTGGAGAAGCTCTTCCTCGGCGCGCCGGGGCTGACCGTCCTCGCGCCGTTTCACCTGCTGGGCGCTTCGCCCCTGGGCGCGCCCGGCCAACTGCTCTATGACTCGATCCTCCGGCAGGACGGGCCAACTTTCTTCGTGGAGAACAAGCTCCAATACCTCCTGAAGCTGCTCGGCCCGGAGGCTTTGCGGGAATACGACCTGCGGGAAAGCTTCTCCGCGGACGGCTTCCCCGCGCCCTGCACCACCCTCAGCCTGAAAGGCGCCCCCCCACCGCAGGTCACTCTGACCGCCTATGGCTACATGGCCGATCTGGCCCTGCAGGCCCTGCATCGCCTGGCCTATGAACATGAGATCTTCGCGGAGCTGGTCATCCCAACCTGCCTTTCGCCCGCGCAGCCCGACCCGCTGTTCGCTTCCCTGCGGCGCACCGGCCGCCTCTTGGCGATCGAAGAAGGAACCTTCTCCTGGGGGTGGGGAGCGGAAATGCTGGCCCGGTCTGCGGAGGAACTGGGGCCGGCGCTCAAACGCGCCGGCCGGGTTGCGGCGCGTGAAGCGGTGATCCCTGTTTCCGCAGAACTTGAAGCAGCCCATTTGCCGCAGGTGAGCGACATCATCCGGCAAGCCAGAGAAATGGTGGCAGCATGAATGAGCAACTGATCCCCGTCCCAATGCCTTTATTGAACCCCAATGAGAAAGAAGCGCTTTTGGCCTCTCTGGAAATCACCGAGGGCGCGGCCGTCCGGCAGGGAGAGCTGATCGCCGAGGTGGAATCCACCAAGTCCACTGGCGAAGTCCTTGCCCCGGCCTCGGGCTATCTGGTCGGCATCCGCTTCCAGCCCGGCCAGACTCTGGCGGCGGGCGAAGTGCTGGCCTATATCGGCCCCGCACCGGACGCCAAGGACCCCCACCTGCCGCCCTGGGCGCCGGAAACGCCGCCCACAGACGCAAACGCGCCGCAGGGTTTGCGGATCACCGCCCCAGCCCGGGCGCTGGCCGAGGAAAACGGCCTGGATCTGGCAGCCCTGCCGCAGGGACCACTGGTGACCCGGCAGATGGTGGCCGATCTGGTCGCTCAAAAGACGATCCAAAACCTGCCGCCCATTCCAGCTGGTGAGAAGCGGCTCATCATCTTCGGCGCAGGCGGCCACGGCCGCTCGCTGGCCGCCCTGGTGCAGAAGCTGGGCGGCTTGGACCTGCTGGGTTTCGTGGATGACGGCGTCCCGGCCGGGTCGGAAATCCTGGGCCTACCCGTGCTGGGCGGGCGGGAAAAGCTCCGATCGCTGGCTGAGGAAGGCGTCCGCCTGGCGATCAACGGCGTGGGCGGGATCGGCAACCTCACTGTTCGACTGGCCGTCTTTGACCTGCTGCGAGGGGCCGGGTTCCACCTTCCCAAAGTGATCCACCCCACCGCCTTCATCGAAGACAGCGCCGTCCTGGCCGATGGCGTCCAGGTCTTCCCCCTGGCCTATGTCGGCACGGAAGTGTCCGCTGGCTTCGGCACGATCATCAACACCGGCGCGATCGTCTCGCATGACTGCCGGCTGGGTGAGAGTGTCAACCTCTCCCCGGGGGCAACCCTGGCGGGCGGTGTGACCGTCGGCGCGGGCAGCCTGATCGGGATGCGCGCCACCGTGAACCTCAACGTGCAGATCGGCGCCAACGCGCTGATTGGCAACGGCGCAACGGTCAAAGCCGACGTGCCCAACGGCGGCGTGGTCCCGGCCGGGACGATCTGGCCGCCCCGCCGCTAGCGAATCCCTAATCGCTGGGATAAACTCCCTTTTTGGGATTAGAGCAATAATGACTAAACCAACCAATCCAGCCTATCAGTCCTATAAGAAATACTATATCGATCGGGACGATGAACAGGTCAATTTGTTCCGTTTGTTGAGAAAAGAATTTAATATCGCCAGCGCGGTTTATCCTGGGTCTTACATCCAAATCTCGCCCTCGTTTATCTCCCCTTACGTGGTTTTTATTGATTCCGATAAGAACGCATCCAAGTTTTTCAATAGCGGCTCAAGGGAAGAGATTGTGAGGAAACGTAAGGAACACCCAGCAGATCCTCGAATTATTTTTCATGGCAGGGATGACCGAAAAATCATTGAAGACTATCGCTCCGGATTTGATTTGCTCATTTCCCAAGTTGCGGGGTTTATTTCAGAGGTCTGCAGGCCCTATTTACGGATTGGCGGATATTTACTGGTCAATAACAGCCACGGCGATGCCGGAATGGCGGCTCTTGATCAGGATCACCATCTGATTGCAGCAATCCACCGGCGGGCAGGGAAATACCGGCTTTCAACGACCTCTCTGGCGGCGTATTTCATCCCAAAGAAAGATATCTCCCTAACCCGAGAAGTATTGCTGGAAAGAAAAAAGGGAATCGGGTATACCAAGACCGCAGCACTATACCTTTTTCAAAAGGTGAATTAGGATTGATCTACGCCTAGAATAGCAAGAAACTCTAGGATCAAATTTAGATAAATTGTTAGCCATATAAATTTCTTCATTCGCGGCGTTTTGTCCCTCTATCCAGAAAGGCCTTATCCATGTTATTCGGCAATAAGAAAAAACCCACCCCCACTCAAACCACCGTCGGCCCCGTTGAACGGGTTACCACCGTGCTGGGCCCCGGCATCAACTGGAAAGGCGACCTGCGCGGCAAGGGCGGCGTACGGATCG
>WOYY01000097.1 GCA_011620555.1 Anaerolineaceae bacterium
TTTATGACTTTCTGGATAAAAACCCCGATGTTGAGATGTACCGGGGGCGTTATACAAATGACCCCTATGTGATCGCTCAGAACTACAAGATGATCAGTGTGAACACAGCCCTGCAGGTTGATATCCTCGGCCAGGTCTGCTCTCAGAGCATCGGCACCCGTCAATTCAGCGGGACCGGCGGCCAGTTGGATACCCACCGCGGCGCGCAAATGTCCGAGGGCGGGCGCGGCATCATTGCCCTGCGATCGACCGCCAAGAACAACAGCATCTCCACAATCGTCCCAACCCTGGCCCCTGGTGCCGGTGTGACCGTGCCTAGTCAGGACGTGGATACGATCGTCACCGAGTTCGGCGTTGCAGAGCTGCGCGGCCGTTCGGTCCATGACCGGATGGAAGCTCTGATCAGGATCGCCCATCCCAATTTCCGGGACTGGATCCGGGATGAAGCGGACCGGCTGGGGATCGTCCCCAAGGTCCGGTTCTTTGTTGGAGGTCTCAATGAGTGAACTGATCGGTAAGTGGGTCCAAAAAGAAGGCCAGCCCTTCGCCGGACTGTGGTTTGAATTCAGTGAGGACGGCAAGTTTGAAGCCCAATATGAATCGATGGGGATCGTTTCCGGCGGGACCTATCAAGCCAATGGGAATGAGATCACCATGCAGCAGACTGAGCATACGCTTGGCCTGGTGGGCGAGTTTGAGGGTTTGTTTGAAATCAATGGCTCAGAGCTGAGGATGGCGCTGGCGGCCGGCCCTGGTATGGATCGTCCGGCAGATTTTTCGGATGCTCGGGTTTACATTAAAGAGTAGATCAGTCAAAGAGGATTTTAATGAGTAAATCAAAATGGTCCAGAGGCGTCGCAGTCGTCGGCGCTGGTATGAGCAGGTTCGGGGCATTCCCCGATAAAACCTCCCGTGATCTTTTTGTGGAAGCTTTTAAAGATCTGAACAAGAACATGGATAAGGCTTTGGATCCCAAAAAGATAGAAGCGTTCTACCTCGGGAATTTCAGCAGCGACCAATTCGAAAAACAGGCCCATTTAGCGCCGATCCTGGCAAGCTGGCTGGGGCTTTCCCCCATCAGCGCTGTCCGGGTGGAGGATGCCTGCGCCAGCGGCGGCGTGGCCATCCGTCAGGCGGCCCTCGCGATCGCTTCCGGCGAATATGATGTCGTGCTGGTGGGCGGGCTGGAGAAAATGACAGACCTGCGCATCTCCGAGGTCACCGAAGCGCTGGGCACGGCGGCTGACACCCAGTTTGAGATCCCGGCCGGGTTCACTTTCCCCGGGTTCTACGCTGCGATGGCAACCGCCTATCTGCATGAATATGGCGCGGATCGGAATGCGTTTTTCGATGTTGCGATCAAGAACCACAAGAATGGCGCGTTGAACGACAAAGCCCAGTTCGAACAAACCATTGAGCAGATTATGGAAGACAAAAAGGCCCGCGCTGTGCAAAAAGGGCGGCCGGAACCGACCTGGAAGACCGACTTGGAATTCCTGCAGGACCCCAAGGGCAATCCCAACGTCGCCTGGCCGATGACGCTCTTTGATTGTTCACCGGTTTCCGATGGCGCAGCGATGGCGTTGCTGGTCTCCGAAGACCTGGCGAAACAATTCAGTCATCACCCGATCTACCTGATCGGCAGCGGACAGGCCAGCGATGGTGCGTTGCCGGAGCGGGCAACCCTTTCGAGCATCCCAGCCGCGGAGAAAGCCGGCAAGCAGGCCTATGAGATGGCTGGGCTGACTCCCGATGACATTGACCTGGCGGAAGTGCATGACTGTTTCACTGTTGCCGAGATCATGGCCAGTGAGGATTTGGGTTTCTTCCCCCGCGGCGAAGGCTGGAAAGCTGCCATGGAAGGGAAAACGGCTCGGGATGGCGAACACCCGATCAACACCTCCGGCGGCCTGAAGGCCAAGGGCCATCCGGTGGGCGCCTCCGGCGTCGGCCAGGTGGTTGAAATCTGGAAGCAGTTGAATGGACTTGCGGGGGAACGGCAACTCCCGAACGCCCCCAAGATCGGCCTGACCCACAACGTCGGCGGCTCCGGGCAAACCTGTGTCGTCAACATCTTCGAGCGGAGGGACTGATATGAATGATTATGCGTTGGTCAATAAAGAATTCTTCCGAGCGCTGGAAGCCGGCGAACTGATCGGCTCCAAATGCCTCGATTGTGGCGAATTTTCCATCCCGCAACGCGAGATTTGCCCTTTTTGCCATTCGACTAATATTGAGGTAGTAACCTTTTCTGGCAAGGGCAAGCTGGTTGCCTACACGGTGATCAGTGTTCCTCCCGTCAAAATGGCGCAGGCCGGGTATGATAGCAAGAATCCCTATTGTGTTGGGATTGTGGAATTGGCAGAAGGCCCTCGGATCTCTGCCCAGATCCTGGAAATGGATTTGGCGCATCCTGAAGCGATTGCGATTGGGACCGAGTTAGTCATGACCACCATCCAGCGCGAAGAGGATGGCGTTCAGAAAGCCTATCTGGCCTTCAAGCCTGCATAATCAGAAGGAATTGCGATGCCGAAGATCGGTGTGAATGGGATCGAGCTTTATTACGAACTCTCCGGGCCGGCGGATGCGCCTGTGCTGGTGCTTTCCAATGGCATCATGATGGGCACGGCCAGCTGGGCTTTCCAAAAAGCTGCTCTGGAGAAGCATCTCCGGGTGCTGCTTTATGACTGCCGCGGCATGTGGCAATCAGACCACCCCGAAGGGCCCTATTCGATGGCCCAACACGCTGCGGATCTGGCCGGCTTGCTGGACGGCCTGGGAATTGAAAAAGCCCATATCGCGGGCATCTCCTATGGCGCTGAGGTCAGCATGACCTTCGCCATTCAATACCCCGCTAAAACCCAATCTCTGATTGTGATTGATGGCGTGAGCGAAATCCATCCCTTATTGCGAGCCCAGACCATGCCCTGGTTGATGGCCGCTGAAAAGCACGATGCGGAATGGCTGCTCAAAACCTCCTATCACATGAATTTCGCGGAGGATTGGATCCGAGCCAATCAGGCCTTTATTGACGCTTCAGTGGAGCGCTATGCCGAGATGGACCTGGATGCCCTGGCCCGATTGATGAAAGCCTTTTATGATCTTGACCTGACCGGCCAGTTGAGCGCTATCCAAGCGCCCACCTTGGTGATTGCTGGAGAAAAAGACCTGATCAAAGGCCGTGAATACGCTGAGATAATTGCCGCCCAAATCCAGGGCAGTGAGTTCGTCATGGTTCCCGGTTCGGGACATGCCCTCTGCCTGGAGAAACCTGCCGTGTTGAATACACTGCTTTTGGGCTTTGTTACGAAAAATTCGCTATAAGGAGGTGCTGTTTCCTCAATTTGTTATTTGGAGCTAAACAATTCACCTATTTTTTAACTCACTAGAAGGAGCAAAAAGGATGAAAAAAGCACGTTTATTTGTCGTGACCATGCTGGTCATTATTCCGATGCTCGTGACCTCCTGTGTTTCTCAGGTAACTGAGACCCCGGTCGTTGAGACGGAAGAGCCAGCTATTGTAGAAACCGAAGAAGTTGTTGAAGCAACCGAACCTGTTGAGGGAACCGAAGAGCTTGGTCCAGTTTTGAAGATTGGACAGATCGGCATGATGTCCGGCTCGATGGCCCTCTACGGTTTGCAGCAGCAACGCGGTTTCATAATGGGCCTGGAATATATGTCCGGCGGTAATATGGACGATCAGGGCCGCTATATCATTGCCAACCGTCCTATTGAGGTTATTGTCAAGGACGATGAAGGGGATCCCGAGAAAGCTGTTTCTCTCGCCCTCGAACTGATCGAGAAAGACGGCGTGGAATTGCTTCAGGGTCCCGTTTCCTCAGCCAGCGCGATTGCCTTGACCCAGGTTGCTCTGGAAAACCAGATTGTTCTCATGATTGACCCGGCAGCGTCCTACTTTACCACTGGCGCTTATTTCAACCCCTATGTTTTCCGGACTGCACGCACCAGCTTTGATGACACTTTGATCATCGCCAAGTATCTGGTTGAGAATGTCGGACCAACCTTTGCGCATATCGGCATTGACAATGCTTTTGGTCAGGCTTCTGGGACTGCTCTCAAGTACTCTGTTGAGAAATTCGGCGGGGAACTTATCGCGGATATTTATGCTCCCTTCGAGACCACAGACTTCACTCCCTACGTTCAGCAGGCCATGGATTCCGGCGCTGAAAACCTGTTCCTGACTTGGTCTGGCACGGGTTACATCACCCTCTTCCAGAGTTTGGCTGATATGGGCGCCCTCGATGTCATGACAGTTGGTACCGGTTATGGTGACAATGCTTCCTTTACCGCTGTCTTTGGAGAGGACGTATTGAATCAGGTTGGGTTGAATGTGTACCATTACACTGTGCCTGAAAATCCGGTCAATGATTGGCTGGTCGAGACCCACTACAACACCTATGTCAATGAACCGGATGGCGCCATCAATGCCTATCCTGACCTCTTCACGGCTGGTGGGATGGCCTCGGCCATTGCCCTCGCGACCGCCCTTGAGGCGACCGGCGGCGATACCAGTGGCGATGCGATGATTGCTGCTCTGGAAGGCCTGACCTTTGAAGGCCCGAAGGGCACCTATCACATCCGCCCCGAAGATCATGTCTGTGAACAGCCCATGAACATTTTGCGCCTGGTCAATTTGGACCCCGACTTGAATGATGATGGTATCAATGAGTATGAGTTCTTTGAGACCGTCTATGTCTCCACTTACGATGAGCTTGGTGTTCCCTGTACGTTGGAAGGTGAATACGCAGATCGTTGTGGTGATCTGCCAATAATTCCGGCTGAATAACCTGACGAATTGACTGAAGGGAGGGAGGGATGAAGGTCCCTCCCTCCGGTTTAGTTCAGCACGGTTGCGGTGTAAGTTCTCGTAATCAGATCAGGTTTGGACAAAACCTGGTTTAATTTTTTAATGAATTTATCTTAAAATATAGAAGGTATTATTTTCTTTTCGAGCCAATCTATCCAAACGAAGCAAAGAGAAAAACCTATGAGTAATGAAATAATTCTAGAGGCCGTTAATCTATCAAAAATATTTGGTGGGTTGATAGCCGTGGATAACGTCAGTATCCAGATCAAAAAGCAATCCCTGCATGCGATCATTGGGCCCAACGGAGCGGGGAAGACGACCCTGTTCAATGTGTTGAGCGGAGTCATGCCGCCAACCTTGGGTCAAGTCTATTATAAGGGGCATGATATCACCCATCTCTCACCCCAAAAGCGGGCACACCTGGGCATTGGACGATCCTACCAAATCACCAATATCTTTGAAAACCTAACCGTTTTAGAGAATATTCGATTGGGCGTCCAGGCGATGGGGAAGGATAATTTTAAACTTTTCCACCGGGTTGACACTTACACGGCCCATGTTGAGAAAGCCGAAGAGGTCATCGCCACGGTGGGTCTGTCCGGTCGGGAATTGGTTTTAGCGAGGAATTTACCTCATGGGGAAAAACGTAAACTGGAATTGGGTATCATGTTGGCTTGTGACCCGGAATTACTTCTCTTTGATGAACCGACTGCCGGCATGTCCTCCGAACAGGTACCGGAGCTGATCGAGATTATCAAAAAGGTGGTTCAGGAAAAAGAACGGACCGCCATCCTCGTGGAGCATCGCATGGATATGGTCATGTCTATTTCTGATACGATCACAGTAATGAACCAGGGACGGATCCTCGCCGAGGGAAGTCCCCACGAGATCGCGAACAACCCGCAAGTTCAAACGGCCTATCTCGGCGATCTTTATGGAGAGTTAGCATGAACGAAACGAACAATACATCCGACTTGCTCGTGGTTGATGAGATCCAGACCTTCATCGGCCAATTTCATATTCTGGAGGGTGTTTCCCTTTCTGTGCCCAGAGGGTCCATTACGGTTGTCCTCGGGCGGAATGGGGCAGGCAAGACCACAACCTTGAAATCTGTTTTAGGCCTGACGCCCCCGCGTATGGGCAAGATCATCTTCGATGGAATGGAAATCCAGGGCAAACGCGCCTATAACATTGCCAACCTCGGGATCGGCTATGTACCGGAACACCGGGCGATCTTCCGGTCCTTGTCTGTGTTGGAAAACCTGAAGCTTGCCGAACGGAAAAAAGGTGATTTCCACCGGCACTCGGAGTTTATTTTCGATCTTTTTCCTGACCTGCAGCGGCTTTATAAACTCCCCGGCAACCATCTTTCCGGCGGTCAGCAGCAGATGCTGGCTGTGGCACGGGCTTTGGTACCAGACAATAAACTCCTTTTGATTGATGAACCCAGTGAGGGTTTGGCGCCGATCTTGATCCAGCAGATGATGGAAGCGATCCGCACCCTCAGCGAGACCACCACCATCCTGTTGGTTGAGCAAAATTTTATTATGGCCAGCCAATTAGCAGAGCGTTATATCATTATTGATGATGGCAAAAGTGTGGAGGCGGGAAAGATGAGTGAACTTGTCAATGACACAGAACTGATTCATCACTATCTGGGTGCCAGTATTAAGACCCGAAAAGAATTGGAAGCACTCCATGAATCCTAAAACTAAAAAAATCCTGATCATAGTAGCGATTATCCTGGTTGTCTTGGGTGTATTTGTCCTGTTGTATCAATCGGCAGGAAAGGAAGCCTTTATTCGCACCGCTCTTTCAGGATTGACGCTCGGTTCCCTCTTCTTTCTTGTAGCGGGTGGACTGACCCTGATCTTTGGTCTGATGGACGTTTTGAACTTTGCCCATGGCTCCATGTTCATGCTGGGCGCGTACATCGGTTGGCAGCTCTATACTAACCCGACCTTTATTTTTGGCTTGCTCCCCCAGATTCTTGCTTTCGCTGCGGGGGTAACGCTCACGTCGACCATCAAACCTTACCTGATTAAGTGGAATTTGCCCGAAAAATGGGTCAAGGCTCTCCCGAAGATGGGTTATTTCGTGGCTCTGGTCATGGCCGTTCTGAGTTTTGTCGGGTTGGATATCATGGGGTTGGCCGACACTGCCATGGTCGCGGTCACAACGACCACGGTCGGGAACCCATTGGCTGAAATCAGTGTTCAGGAACCGTTGGCCCAGTATTGGTTCCGGCCTGTTTTGATGCTGCTCAGCGGCGCTTTAATTGCGTTTGCATCTTCTAAACCCGGTAATAAGACCGAGTTTGCACCTAACGAAAACTTGTTCCCGAAGATATTGGTCCCCATCGGGTTGTTTGTTCTGGCTATTGGGGCAACCCTCATCCGTGAATCGGCCCCGGTTGCCATTCTGCTGATGGATGGTAACTGGCGTTTTGCGATTGCGCTCCTGGTTTCCATCTTGTTTGGATTTGTGTTTGGCGCTGTTGTCGAGATCACCCTGATCCGACCGTTGTATGTTCGCCCAACGTTCATCATCATCCTGACCCTGGGGCTGAGTTACGTCATCCGGGAGCTGGTTCAATTGCTTTGGGATCCATTGGCTTATCAAATGGTCAGGCCGCCGCAATTTGCCCAACTCGGCAAGGCGGTGAACATTTTGGATTGGCTGCAAAACGGCAAAGCCACCATTGATATTGCCGGCGTCACCTTCCCGACCTACCGGCTATTTGTCATCGTGCTGGGAATTCTCATGTTTATTTTCATCACCGTTCTGATGACAAGAACGCGCCTGGGGATGATCATCCGAGCTGGCGTTCAGGATCCCCAGATGGTGGAAGCTCTTGGTATAAACGTGAAATCCGTTTTCACGATCGTGTTTGCGCTGGGGGTCGCGATGGCGGCTTTGGGTGGGATCGGTTCCGGCCCCTTCCTCCCAATCCAACCATTGATGGGAGACCAATACCAGACCCAAGGCCTGATCACCGTGGTCATCGGTGGTATGGGCAGTTACGTCGGCGCTTTTTTGGGCGCTATGATCCTGGGTATGGCACGGGCTTTTGGTGATTATTTTGCATTGAAATATTCCCTCTCGACCGCAATCGCCGAAGCATCTACCGTCATCATCATGGTCATTGTCCTTCTCGCCAGGCCACAGGGTCTGTTTGGGAAGAAAGAGTAGGTGTAAATATGGCAGAAAAAACCGTTCCCAACAAGCACAGCATCTTCTTTGGTATGAAACGAGAGCGGCCGTTTTTAATTCTGGTGTTTTTATTAGCGGTTTTTCCGTTTGTGATGAACTGGATTACAGGTACGGGCTTGAATGAAGGGATCACCAAATTCTGGCAAGGTCAATTGATCTCTTTCTTCGTGATGGCCGTCCTGGCCATGAGCTATGACCTGTTGATTGGTTATGGCGGCATCCTTTCCTTTGGCCATGCGACTTCTTTTGGTGGTGGTGCTTACGCATTTGCCCTGTTGATGAAGCATTGGGCGCCAAATTTCATGGCGACATACCAAATCACCATCGGAAGCGTGGATGTCACCCAAATTTTGGTCTTGTTGTTTGTTTTCTTGATGGTGTTTATTGTTTCCGTATTGATCGGATTGATCTTTGCCGCTACCTCGATCCGTCTGCGCGGCACGTATTTTGCAATGTTGACCCTGGCCATCAGTCAGGCCTTCTACATCATGATTAAGTCCACCGATCTCCATAAATGGACGGGGGCTGATGAGGGCCTGCATGGCGTGCCATTGCCGCTTTGGTTGAACCCCACCCAGAACAGGTTGACGGTTTACTTCATTGCCCTGGCTTTCTTGCTGATTTCTTACCTGGTCATGCGGCGGATCACCAATTCCCCCACAGGCCGGGCCATTATTGCCAATCGGGAAAATGAAGACCGGATGCGCATGATTGGTTACAACCCGGTGACGTATCGGACAATTGCCTTCGTGGTCGCCTCGGTATTCGCCGGTTTTGCCGGCGCACTTTATGCGATTTGGAATACCAGCGCTTCCCCCACGATGCTTTCGGCAGTCACAACCGTGGACGCCCTGATTATGACCATCATGGGGGGGATGGGCACTTTGATCGGCCCCGTGATCGGCGCTGGGATCAGCCAGGTCATTCAGCAATTCTTCTACACTTGGTTTGGCGCCCGTTGGCCCCTGGTGTTCGGCCTGATCTTCATCCTGATTGTGATGTTCTTCCCCTATGGGATTGTGGGGACCTGGCAGATGCGGAGATCGGATCTCAAAGGGGGTTGGAAGCGGCTCAAGCGTCTGGTCTCCCCTGGCGAACCGAGCGAGAGTTCATAAATTTCCTTTTCTTCTCCGATTTTTCTCCGAAATGAATCCCTTTGGAGCGCCCACGCGC
>WOYY01000029.1:0-24271 GCA_011620555.1 Anaerolineaceae bacterium
TTTTGCCACCGGCAAGCGCACCGTGCACGCCAACTACCTGCTGGAGCAGTTCACCAACAGCCCGGACACCAGCTATGTGCTGACGCCCAACCAGTATGTCGGCGCCTGGAAGGTGGGATTCATGCCCCAATGGCTGATGCGGGAATATCTGGCCCGGCGGGGACATGCACGCTTCTTGCCCGAGAACCTGCGGCCGGCGCGCCTGCCGCTGCTGGGCGAATATCCGCATCAGATCCAGATCGAAGGGCGGCCGCTCTCCCGCTGGTTCTTCGCCGTGGATTCGCAGCCGGAGGTCGGGCCTGAGGCCTATGACCAGGGCGCAGAGATCCTCTATGACTTCTTCCACCGCACCCTGCGCCAGTATGACACGGAGGCGCTGACGCCCCTGGGCCGCGAGATCATCCAGTGCTGCCTGGATCGGGGGAGTTTGGCTGAGTATAAGTCGCTGATCACCTTTGAGGAGAAGGGATAAGCGTTCTTTTTAGGTTTGAACGAGAGAATTGTCCGTATGACCTGACCACCCGGTTGACGCAAAGTCGGCCGGGTGGCTGGGGGTTAAGGTATAGCAAGCACCCAGATATTTTAAGCTTCCAGGACAGCTTGCTTTGGAATATTTTTTTCTTTCCGTGATAATATTTATCCACCTTATAATTCTTCCATAGCAATCAATGACAAAGAGGGAAATTATGTTCGTTAGAGAAATTTCTCTGGCAGATACTCGCAGATTATTTACTTATAAAAAAGAACTTCCGATTGACGTTGCTCTTAATATTAAGGGCTTTGATTACGCCTGGATATTAAAATCTAGAACCTGGCATTCAGGGGAAAAAGTTTTGGACGTGGGTGGGGCTTATTCCAGTTTCCCGAATTATCTCAGCAAGGCCTTTGGTTGTGAGACCTGGGTCGCGGATGATTTTGGCACCAAAGCAGATGATGAGTACTGGACTCGGGAGAAATCTCCTCAGGAGCACTTCAAGAAGCATCCGGAAACGAAATATGTCTTGGAGCGGGTGGGGAATCCTGATGAATCCAGCCTGCCTCTGGGATACTTTGATGTTGTCTATTCGGCCTCTGCACTGGAGCATGTCCCCGCCGAATTGACGCCTGCTGTCTGGAAACACATGAAAGACCTTGTCAAACCGGGCGGCGAACTGATCCACGCTATTGACATGCTGATGCCTTCCAATGGCGGTTTGCCGAAGATGGTCTCGGCCTGGCTATTTGACAGTTTTCCCTGGTTAGCCCCCACAAAATTCAAGGTTGCTCATCACCTGGCGACGCCGGCGAATTACACGCGGATTGCTGAGAAGGCGATAGGGATGAAGCCATCTGTCCCGATGAAGGCTATCAATATCTGGCGGATGAGCCTGGACCCGGAGATTGTTGTGGAGCCGATGGATTATGGTTGGAACCGAATCAGAAAAGATAATATGACGGATTACCGCCACCACCGGTTTGGTTCGTTGTTGCTGCATTTTAAGAAAGAATAAGGTCCTGTGGGCTGGGTTGCCGACCTACCAAAAATAAAAATCAATTTACACATGTGCTACGCTTAAATAACACTGGGTTCATCTCAAGGGTGGAACCTATTTCATTACGATTTTCGTCTAAAGAGAAATGTGCGTGATTAAGAATGGTCATCGTTTCACCCTTAGGTGTGGATGGGGTGGTATGACGCCGATTGAGGGAGCGGGGTTTGTGAGAAGGGTTTGAAGGGTGATTTTGGGGAGTGATGGGGGTGGCGGGGGTGGACGGTGGTTCAGCGTCCCACACTACGGGCTGATAAGGTTTAGTTGGATATTGAGAGATTAGTTTATTTTGATGTTGAGTAAAAAAATAATAGGGTGACGATGCTTACTTTAAATCTATTTTTGATATCAATTTGTGTTATATTAAACTGTAGACATTAGGAAGAAGGGAATATTCTATGAGAGCTGATACCTTTTCCTTCAAAATGAACGGGGTTATTCAATTAAAAAACTTTTCTAAAGCCATGGAAGACCTTTTTGACTTAATTGATGCCCTCTCTTTGGATATTGGAGGCAAGAGTACGCCAATAACCTGGTTAATAGAAGAATTGGATACAGGTAGCGCTGAGGTTTTTGTTCGAGGTGAATCGCCCAATAAAGAACTTGTTTTTAGTGTTATTAATGCATACGGCATAATCGGTGAACATCTTCAAAATAGGAAGAGTATTCCGTATTCGACAAAAATTCAAGAAAAAGCCCTAAAACTTTCTAAAAATGTAGTTGACAACGTAGACTCTATCGAAATGGCTACGGTTGATCATTATGGGCAGTTTATTGAAGGAATCAATACAGAAACAGATCTGTATGAGGTTGTGCTTGGAGCGATCACAGGAACAATTCAAACTGTTTCTTCCCGTAGAAGTTATTCTTTCACTTTATTTGATTCGATTTATGACAAAGCAGTAAAATGTTATTTTTCCGAGGATCAGGATCAAATTATGAGAGATCTTTGGGATAAATATGTGGTTATTGTTGGAAAAATAAAAAGGGATCGGTTTACTGGACGGCCTATTGATATTGTGAATATATATGATATTGAAATTATTGACAGGGGCAATCTAAACAATTTCAAAGAAGCACGTGGAGTATATAAATGGAGGCCAGGAGATAAAAAAGCTGAGGAAACAATAAGGGAGATTCGAGATGCCGAATAATGGAGCGGGGTTTTATTGGGATAGTTGTGTTTTCCTCGCGTTTTTAAATGGGGAAAGTGATCGCGACAATGTTGTCTGGAGTTCTTATGTAGAAATCACTGAACGTAATCAGAAAATTTATACTTCAACAATAGCAATAGTTGAGGCTTCTCATAGTAAAGATGAACGTGAAGATAAGAGGCTCGATCAAGAAGTTGTCCAAAAACTTGAAATGTTTTGGAATAGCAAATCAATAGTATTGGTTGAACTAAATCCGATTATTGCTAGGAATGCTAGGAATATAATTAGAGATAATATTTCGCAGGGTATTAAACTTACCCCAAAGGATGCTGTTCATATTTCTACGGCAAAGTTTGTGAACACATATCTCAATAATGTGATACTCGAATTCCATACTTACGATAATAAACTTGAAAAATTCACGGACCTACTTAGTATTCCAGTAAAAAAGCCTTATTGTAATCAGTTGCTGCTTATTTAATGCAAATTATAACCAGTTCGTAGGGTGGGTCGCCGACCCACCACCAACCTCTTATTTCTTCCCCCTCGGCTTCCTTCGATGCTCCTCTGGCAACTCTCCCCGGCCCGTGATCACTTCCTTCTGCAGCTGTTTGGCGGCGGGGTTCTTTTCCACGACCAATTTCTCCCCGGTGAAGGGGTCTTTGCCGGTGTAGTACATCACGCTGGCATAGGTGGACGGTGTGGGGGTGAAGACCTGCACCTGTTCGGGCAGGATCCCGAGCTGGCTGCTGGCAAACTGCTTCAGTTCCTGCATATCCGCCATCGTGCAGCCCGGGTAGGCGGCGATCAGGTAATAGCTGAGGTACTGCTTGCGCTTCACGTCCGTGCCCAACGCGTCAAAGCGCTCCTTGAAGGCCAGCAGCTTGCCGGTGTCCGGTTTGCGCATGCGCTTGAGGATTTCCGGGCTGGTGTGCTCGGGGGCCACCCGCAGCTGCCCTGAGACGTGATGCCGTACCAGCTCGCGCAAATAGGCCTCACCGTGTTCCTCGTCCGAGAGGATCAGGTCATAGCGCAGCCCTGATCCGACGAAGACCTTCTTGACGCCCTTGATCTGGCGCAGTTTCCGCATCAGCTCGGTCTGCTTGCTGTGGTCCACGGGCAGGGTGGGGCAGGTCTCGGGGTAGAGGCAGGATTTATCCAGGCAGGGTCCCTTGCGCAGCTTGACCGGGCACTCGAAGCCATACATATTGGCGGTCGGGGCGCTGAGGTCTGTGATAAAGCCGGTGAAGCCGGGCAGGTGGGTGAGCGCTTTGGCCTCGCTGAGGATCGATTCCTCGCTGCGCCACTGCACCGTGCGCCCTTCGTGGACGGCGATCGCGCAGAAGTTGCACTCACCGTAACAGCCCCGGTGGGTGGGGATCGAGAAGCGGATCGTCTCCAGCGCCTTGACCTCGCCCTGCTTGGCGTAGTAGGGGTGCTGGTCGCGCTCGAAATCCAGCCCGTAGACGTGGTCGAGCTGCTCCTGGCTCAGGTGAGGGTAGGGCGGGTTCTGGATCAGGTAGCGGCTGCCGTGCGCCTGGGCCAGGCCCTGAGCGTTGCGGGGATCGTTGTTGCGGTAGAAGCCGTGGAACATTTGGATGAAGGCGTCTTTGTCCGTGCTGACTGCTTCGTAGGACGGCAGCTCGAGGTAACCCTCGGGGATTTCGGTGCCGTTATAACAGAGGCCGCGGATTGGGGTCGGGTCGGCGCCTTTTTCGAGCGCCTGGGCCAGTTCCACCACAGCGCCCTCGGCCATGCCATAGAGCAGGTAGTCGGCCTTGGCGTCGAAGAGCACCGAGCGGCGGATTTTGTCGGTCCAGAAGTCGTAATGGGCCACGCGGCGCAGGCTGGCTTCGATCCCGCCGAGCACGATCGGCACGGTGTTCTTAAAATAGCGGCGGATCTGGTTGGCATAGACCAGGGTGGCCCGGTTGGGGCGTTTGGTGTTGCGCCCGCCGGGGGTGTAATCGTCGGCGCGGCGTGGGCGGCCGGTGGCGGTGTAGTTGGCGACCATCGAGTCGATGCTGCCCGCGCTCACACCCCAAAAGAGCCGCGGCTCGCCAAGCCGGGTGAGGTCATCCGGCGTTTGGGTGTCGGGCTGGGCGATGACGCCGACCTTGTAGCCCGCGTCCAGCAGGACCTTGCCGATCACGGCGATGCCGATGAAGGGCGAGTCGATATAAGAATCACCGGTGAGCAGGATGACGTCGAGTTGGTCCCAGCCGAGTTCGTCGAGTTCGGCCCGGGTGGTGGGGAGGAACATAGGATGCCTTTGATGATTTCGAATTTCCCGTGATTGTACCGTTAAGGCGGAGTTTGGGGTATGGGGGAACTGCACCCCTTCCCTCTGCTAAAGCAGATTGAACTTCTGGGGTGGATTATTTGCCTCAAATCCCTATGAAAATCTAAGGTTTATCCCTTTCTGTTTGGCCTATACTAAGGCCAATCAAGTTACGAAATGGAGCGAATAAAATGAGACACTTACATTCCCATCATTTCCACCCCGTCCATCGTGGTTTCCGGCCTGGCTACCGGCGAATCTACCGCCGACCCGGTCGACTGCTCGGCATGGTTGGCCTGGCCGCACTGGGTTATTCCCTGTTGAACAAGAATCGCCAAAACCAGGCTCCGCAAAACGGTTACGTGAACGTCGAGCAGGACCGCGAGTGGTAAGCGAAAATTGAAGATAAAAGGCTCTCCAACCGGAGGGCCTTTGCGTTTAAGGAAATGAGATCTATTCCCCAATGATCTTGATCAGCGCCCGTTTGCGGCGGCGGCCGTCGAATTCGTAGTAGAAGATCTGCTCCCAGGGGCCGAAGTCCAGCCGGCCGTTGGTAACGGCTACGACCACTTCACGGCCCATCACCTGGCGCTTGAGGTGCGCGTCACCGTTGTCCTCGCCGGTGCGGTTATGGCGGTAGTGGCTGACGGGGGCGTGCGGGGCCAGGCTCTCCAGCCAGTCGTCATAATCCTGATGCAGGCCGGATTCGTCATCATTGATGAAGACCGAGGCCGTGATGTGCATCGCGTTCACCAGGCAAAGGCCTTCCTGGATCTCGCTCTCCCGCAGGGCTTCGCGCACGTGGGGGGTGATATTGACCAGGCCGCGCCGGGCCGGGATCTCGAACCAGAGTTCCTTACGATAGGATTTCATGGTCTTCCACCTTTTCTTGGTTTTAGAATTGTTGGCCTGCTTTAGCGGTCGATCCGCAAGGATGCCATCATCTCATCCAGCGAGGTCAGGCTGGGGAAGAAATAATTGGCGTCCTGGCCGTTCAGCCATTGCAGTGTACCCACGATGTAGGCATTCCAATTTTGATCAAATTCATACCAGTCGTCAACAGTTGTTGCGCCGTCATTGGGCAGGCCCATGTTGGTCACCGGTAGGACGGCTGCTATGTAATACTGGCCGTCGTCCGTCAGTCCCTGGTAGGTGTAGAACAGGTTCTGGTTATCCACAGGGTAAACCGCCTGCCCATACATCGTCAGGTAGCGCACGCCGCTGCCGTTTTGGGAGTTGAAGTATGTCACCCTGGCGGAGAACATCTGCGCCGCATTCCAGATCGGCAGGAAAGGCAGGTTGCTGAGCGACCCGCCGGAAGGATGGTTGGCCAGGGTCCATTGCAGGGTATCGATCACGTCCGAGGCGGCGGCGCTGATTGACCGGTATTCGGCGACCGGATAGATGTTGATGGCCGGGGTGTGGAAATGGTCGGCGATCACGTAATCATTGAAGCGAAACTCGCCGTAGGTGGGATAGGTTTCGCCCGGCATGTAATCCTCACCCATGTTCTGGCCGGGGATGATGGCGGATGAGACGCTGACCGTGATGCCATCGTCAAAGGAGAAGCTGATCCCCTCATAGGAGACGTCCGGCAGCGCGGCCTGCTCTGTTGGCTCAGTTGTCGCTGTTGCCGGCTCTGGGCTTGCTGTCTTCTGAGCGAGGTTATCAATGGCGATTTGCGTTTGCTGCAGAGCGACTCGGGTCTGCTCCAATTGTAAGCTTTCGATGTCGTTTGAGTTCCCCAGGTCCAGCCCGCAGGCCAGCGAGGAGAGGAACAGGAGAATTGCAGGCAGGAGGCCGAGAAAGGACGATTTTCGTTGATTGGTTTGGTGCACCCTAAGACCTCCCGACGAAAATAAAGGATCTGATTGAGATAATTTTATATGATTTTTCGGGATTAATCTTGGAAAGATGTTGATTAAATGGGGATTTGGTCCCACGCTGTTCAGCCCAGGCCAGGCCAACGGTTATTCTAAAAGAAGCTCTGGTTTTATAGGGCGGTAGATCGTCCAGACCGCTGGAATCCAGAAAGCGATCCAATGATCGGGTGAGGTGGATGCGGACAACTGGAAAGAGGACCCGGCTTTTGGAAAACTCTCCGAGTTCCGAAGGATGACTCTCGATGATAGTTTGGCGAGTGCTCTATTTTTCTCTAAACCGAGTTTAATGAGCGGTCACCTGGTTGATGATGGACGAGATTTGATCACCCAGCACATGCCAGTTCAGCTCAGAAAGGTAGCGGGCATAAGTTGATCGACGCAAACCGTCATATTCATCAGGGTGCGCCAGGTAATATTGGATGACCCGGATGTATTCGGCTGCCGGGCTGTGTTTTGGCAGGACCACCCCGGACACCTTATCCTTTACGGTGGTTGCGATGCCGCCGGCTTCGTTTGTGATCGTAGGGACGCCGAAACCGGCCGCTTCCGAAGGGACGATGCCTGCAGCATCGAACCTGGACGGGAAGAGCAGGAAATGCGCCCAGCGGTAATTATCCATATAGGCTTTTTGCTGGACTGGGTCATTCTTGGACATTAACCCCAGGAAAGTGATATTTTCTGAATTCTCGTTATCCTGGCCGACAACGCGCAATTCCGTGGGGATTCCTAGTTCGTTCAGGCCGCGGGCGGTCCCGATGGCGATATCCACACCTTTGCGGTGGAATTCCTTGCCTACCAGGAGGAGCTTGAGCTTTTCGCCGGCGATGAGCGGGTTGGGCTGAAAATCGTCCTCCTTATGCGGCAGTGAAGAGGGGATGGGGTGAACGGTGATCCTCTCTCCTGGGATATGGTAATAGTCTCTGAGCACTTCCGCATTTGCATGGCTGAAAGTGATGATATGGGTCGCTTTTCTGATCACCTTTGCTTCCCATTTTTCCATCATCTTCAGCCCCAAAGGGGAGAAAAGCGGCCAATTGTCAACCGTCCACTTAACGGTTGAATCGCACATGTAGACCAAAGGGGCATTGAGTTCTACGTTCACCAAGGGAACGGATGATTTTGAGAAGATCACATCCGGTTCATATTCATCCATAACCTCCTGGACGGTTCGGTTGCTATGCCGAAGGTAGGAAGGGTAAAACTTGATCAGGCGGCGTTTGCCGGGTCTCTCAAAAATCTTCCGGACTCCCCTTTCGAGAAGGGTTAGATCACTTTGAAAAGGCCCGACGATGCGGACATCATCCATCCGGTCTTTGAGTTCCATGTAAGCGTTGTAGTTGACGCCTGAACCACTATCTGGATTTTGAGGATCCCACCTTGCAGCGACATATAGGAGTTTCATGGTGCTTTCCTTAGCATGAGAATTGTTGAGTATTAAGAATGAGTCTTACAAATTTGTTCTAAGCGGACAAATTAAACGCAAAATGATTTTCAATCAAATCCAATATAGAACAATCGATTCCTTTCTTAACTCTATTAAGATTAATCGTAAATATCTCTTTGATGGAGGGGTCAGATGTAAAGTGAATTTTGTTCTTAATTGTATATCCTTTTTGAACTGTTATTTATTCTTTATGCGATTTTTTAATTTGTTGACTGATATTTAAAAATAAGGAATCCAATTGTTGCTTTAACTGCTGGATTTTGGACTGGGAAGAACAGCAGGCTAGTGCAATTAACTCTGAAAGTTCCGTATTGTTGGTTAAGCAGTATGGTTGGCGACTTTCTTGAAGTGCGGAATAATAATCCAGGTACTTGAATTTTTTAGCATAAGAAGGGTTTTCATCAAGTGTCAACCAAACAGAAGGGATACTTAAGGTATCAGCGAAAAATTAAGCCATGAAGAGCAGTTGAAAAAATATAGTCGCATTGGGCAATATCCTTGAGAACTTTTATTGGGTGCCTTTGAATGTCAATGAGAAGAACTTCCTTTTTGTTTTTTTGAAAGAGTTGGTTGATTTTCGGAGAGCCCTTATCTAGATAGTGGGGAACTAACCCCACTTTATAATGTTTACCCACAGGTGTTTTGATCAAATTGCTGGCTAACAAACCAGGATCGCCTAAAGGAACATCTCCAGGGGCTTTGATCCAGTCTCTGGTTAATTTTCCTCGTAAGGCCAGAATATTAGCTTTGGGCAGGTAGACCTCAACGCTTGGTGTTAATATACCTGAACCTAAAATCGTGCCCTCAAAATCCTCTGGAACGTTTTGTAGGACGCTGCCACAGGAAATTAAATCAGCATAAGACTTTGGGGTATGAATGGGGGTTAGGCCATACTGACGGAGTAAGAGAGGGACTATTAGATCTCCTGCATTTGGCACCGAATTCCACCAGTAGGCCCTAATTCCATTATTTTGCACTCGGCTTTCAGCTATCGCTATTAATTTCTTTAAATAATATGGGATGCTCTTTGACCTTTTATTCAAGTTGTACACAGCGCCTATTTCTGGTTTCCTGTTTAGTGAGTTTTTTGATGAGTTTTAACAATGAGGCATCACTATATAAATTTCGAAGGAATTACCGAAACTTACTAATCCCCCGAAAATGGAATAAAAATTCTATTGATATGATTACATTAGGTATGCAATCCATACCTGTAATGCCTTTATTCTACCGCGTAAATTTGTTGATTGATTATAGAACGCTATGGTAAATGACCTTATTTACATGTTTATTAAATCCCTTTTTTTTGCTGATGAGCTTCATGTTACAATAAGATCGTTATTTTTAGAAAAAGGAAAATTAATTTAATGATGAATATATCTGACCTGCTGATCTCACCTTACGGCGGTAAACTGGTTGACCTGCTGGTGAAAGGTGACGAACGCGCCGAACTGCTGAAACTGGCCGGCACTTACCCCACCGTGCGGCTGACCCCGCGCCAGAACCATGACCTGGAACTTCTGGCGGTGGGGGCCTTCTCTCCCCTGGACCGCTTCATCGGCCAGGAGGATTACGAAACGGTGCTGAATGACATGCGCCTGGCGGATGGGACGGTCTGGCCGATCCCGATCACGCTCAATATCAACAAAGAAGACCTGCCGGAAGAGGGTGACTGGGTCACCCTGCGCGACGTGCACAACCAGATCATGGCTGTGATGAAGCTGGAAGAGGTTTTCCGCTTCAACTGGCAGGAAGAGGCCGAAAAGGTCTACGGCACCACCGACCTCAAGCACCCGATCGTTTCCGAGATGGCGGGCTGGGGTGAACTCTGCATCAGCGGTGAGTTGAAGGTCCTCAACCTTCCGGTTTATGATGATTTCACCGAACTCCGGCTGACCCCGGCGGAGACCCGAGCGCGCCTGGCCGAGATGGGCAATGCCAATGTGGTCGCTTTCCAGACCCGCAACCCGATGCACCGGGTGCATGAAGAACTGACTAAGCGCGCTAGCAAGCAGGTCGGCGGCAGTCTGCTGATCCATCCCGTGGTGGGCATGACCAAACCCGGCGATGTGGATCATTACACCCGCGTGCGGATTTATAAAACGCTGGTGGAGAATTACTATGATGAAAACACGCTCCTTGCGCTGCTGCCCCTGGCGATGCGCATGGGCGGGCCGCGGGAAGCCGTCTGGCATGCCATCATCCGCCGCAACTATGGCGCGAACCACTTCATCGTCGGCCGCGACCATGCCGGCCCTGGCAAGGACAGCAAAGGCGAGCCTTTCTATGGTCCCTATGACGCGCAGGAACTGCTGACCGACGTTTTGGATGAGGTCGGCGTCAAGATGGTACCTTTCGAATTGATGGTCTACCTGCCGGAAGAGGATCGCTATGAACTGGCTTCGCAGGTGCCGGAAGGCGCAAAGGTCGCTACGATCTCCGGGACGCAGGTCCGGGATGATTATTTGGCCAAGGGCATTCCGCTGCCGGAGTGGTTCACCCGGCCGGAGACTGCCCAGATCCTGCTGGAAGCTCACCCCCCGCGGCACAAACAGGGCTTCTGTATCTGGTTCACCGGCCTGAGCGGCGCAGGTAAGTCCACCATTGCTAAGCACTTGATCAATATGCTGGCGGAATATGGCCGCAATCCCACCGTTCTGGATGGCGATGTCGTGCGGACGCACCTTTCCAAAGGCCTCGGCTTCAGCAAGGAAGACCGGGACACCAATATCCTGCGGATCAGCTTTGTGGGCGGCGAGATCGTCCGGCACCACGGCACCGTGGTCTGCGCGGCGATCAGCCCCTACCGCCAGGCCCGGCGGGAAGCCCGCAAGATGTTTCCCGAGGGACACTTCATTGAGGTGTTTGTGGATACGCCCCTGGAAGTTTGCGAAGAACGCGACATCAAGGGCCTTTATGCGATGGCGCGCGCTGGTGAGATCAAGGGTTTCACCGGGATTGATGATCCCTATGAGGCGCCCCTGGAACCGGAGATCACCCTGGGCACCGTGGGCGTGACCCCTAAGGAAAATGCCCGCCAGATCATCAATTATTTGATCAAGGTCGGTTATCTGCAGGAGACCAATGGGAATGGGAAATAGGGATTAGGAATTAGGTAGTCCGTATTAGGAAAATGAGGAAGACTGCTTCGGCGATGAACTGCACCCCAAAAGTTAGACAAAAAACTAACAATTGGAGGTGCAGTTTTTCATGACAAAAAATACAAAAGAAGAGAAGCTAGCAGCGGTACTGGCAGTTGAAGCAGGCCGGGCAGGTAGATGGCGGGGTCGAAATCGGCCGGGAAATAGGCCTCCAGCGGGACAAAGGCGCCCTGTTCGACAAAGGAGGGGACGGCATCATCACCGATCTGCATGTTATCCGGCGCCGCATCGGCGGAGATCTGGGTGAGCAGGCGGGTGTAGTAATCCCGGCCGGCAACTGCTTCCAACTGGACGAGGACGTCCGGATTCTCTTCCTCGTAAGCGGCGATGATCTCCTGATGGGGGGGAAGCCCCTCACCGCTGTCGCCGGTGCCCAGCCGGAGGACGATGGTGCTTTCCTCGGTGGGGGCGGGGGCCTCGGCGGCCTGAGGCTGGCAGGCGCAAAGAATAAAAACTGAAAGAATCAGCAATGTTATTGCCGTGGATAGCTTTCTCATGGAATCTCCTTGTCAATTTATTTTTGATCGGGTGTGAGAGTCATTAAATTGAAATTGTTGCATTATTATATATATTTTAGACTTAATTTGTCGTATTCGCAAGTTGGCGTTTGCTGCATGAGAGCCGGCAGCTAAAAGAAAATAAGATTGGATGGTATCAAAAAAGTTAATCCCCGATGCCTTTTTGGAGGATTCGGATCAGGTTATTCAGGAGTTCCTGCGCCTCGGCGCTGGCAAAGGTCTGCTCCAGATCGGCGTCTGCGGTCAGATTCAGCCGTTGGACGAAATAGCGCCCAAACTGATAATAGGTGGCCTCCATGATGAAGGCGGCCAGGTCCACGTCTGCCCAAGGGCTGATATCGCCGTGGTGGACGCCCTGGGTGAGAAGTTGTTTGAAGAACTGGGTTGGGCCTCGTCGGCGGAGTTCCTCGGCCATTTCCGGGAAGGGGACTTCATCCACAAAGGCGCGATAGGCGACCTGCGCCAGCCCCGGTTCTTTCAGCTCGAAATAGACCGAAGACTGGAACAGCCAGCGGATATAGACGAACAGATCGCCCGAGAGGTCCTGGGCGGGCAGGGCTTTGATCACATTGAGCCTTTCTTCGGTGCCCAATTCGATCAGGTAACGATACAGGTCCTGCTTGTCCTCGAAATACTGGTAAAAACTGCCCTTGGCAATGCCAGCCTCGCGGACGATGTTCGAGATGGAGGCCACGTCGTAGGGTTTTTCCGCGAATTCCCGGATGGCGATCCTGAGGATCCGGTTGCGTTTATGGTCAGGGAGGTTGGTAAAGGTTTCTTTAGGCATAGGCTTGGGTTTATTTTACACGTTTGTGCTGGGTTGTGGGTTTGCATTCCAGGCGCGAAACAGGGAACTGTCAACCGGCAGCTGATCACCTTCCGCGTTGCAAATAATTGCTTTAAATATTGTAAAATGGGTGTATCACCCCTGAATCATTTGATGAGGACCCGCTATGACCGCAGAAGCAGAAACCGGACAAAAGTTGACCTTTGGCATCAAATTTGCCTATGGACTGGCATCCCTGGGCGCTTCAACCATATCAAGCATTTACGCCGCCCTCCTGCCCATTTTTTACCAGGATTACCTGGGACTCAGTTCCCGCTGGATCGGGATCGCATCCATGATCTATGCGATCTGGAACGCGGTGAATGACCCGATTTTCGGGTTCATCACGGATAACACCCGCTCCAAATTGGGCCGGCGGATCCCCTATATGCGCTTCACCGCGCCCTTCCTGGCCTTGACCTTCATCCTGGTCTGGTTCGCCCCGGAGGGCGCGGGCGAGATCACCCAGTTCTGGTGGATGCTGGTGACGATGCTGCTCTATGACACAGCGTATACGATCATTGGATTGGTCCATGGCGCGCTGGTGCCGGAATTGACCGAATCGGATGTGGAGCGGAACCAGTTGACGATTTCCTCTACGCTGTTCGGTTTGGTGGGTTATGCCCTGGGGTTCGTGCTGCCCGATCTCTTCCGTCCCCGCCCGGGCAATCTACAATCTTCGCTGGCGAACCTGCAGCTTGCGATGGTCGCCGTGGGAATCATTGGGGCTTTCCTGATCATCCTCACCACCCTGAAAGTCAAAGAGCGGCGGGAATTTGCAATGGTGGACCGCAAACTGAAATTCTGGGAGTCGCTGGGATACACCCTGTCGAACAAGTCCTTCTGGGTCTTTGTCTCGATGAACTTCCTGATCACTTTCATGATGGCCATTGCCACCGGGTCAATCTTTTACCTGGCGGACTATGTGACGCAATCTTCCACGATCATCCTGATGATCTACCTCTTTGCGCCGATGGCGCTGGGCGTTCCCCTGGCGAACCTGGTGGTGAAGCGCTGGGGCTTATTAAAGGCCCAGATCGTGTATATGGTGATCTGCGGGGTGGGGCTGGTGTCAATCGCATTTGTGCCCGTCGGGCTGATCCCCGTCAGCCTGGCGGTGACCGGGTTCGGCCTCTCCGGTCAGCAGTCGATCACCTATAACCTGCTGGGCCTGGTGATTGATGATGATGAAGTGCGGACCGGCACCCGCCGCGAAGGCTCCTTTTTTGGGGCGAACGCCCTGCTGACCAAACCTGCTCAATCGCTGGCGCTTTTCCTGACCGCTTTCATCCTGGAACAGAGCGGTTTCATCACCCGGGCGATGAACGACGGCGAGATCCTGCTGGACCAGTCCGCTTCGGCGGTGTTTGGCATCCGGTCGATCGTGGGCCTGATCCCTGGTGGGGCGATGTTGATCGGTGCGGTGATCATGGCCTTCTTCCCGATCAGGGGGCAGCGTCTGGTGGATTTGAAGGGCCGAATCATGGTGATGCACGCGGAGAAGAAGGCGGCAATGGAGCGGATGGAAGCCGAAAACGGTTCGGGCAGTGAACCGGCCTGAGCGATGATGGAAGCGGTGGACCGACGCGAACGCCTGGGGGAGATTGCGGCCGTTTTCCTGCGGCTGGGCTTCACGGCCTTTGGCGGCCCGGCGGCTGCCCTGGCGATGATGCGCCAGGAAGTGGTCGTGCGGCGGCAATGGCTGACGGAGGACGAATTCCTCGATTTCTGGGGGATTTCCAACCTGGTCCCGGGGCCGAACGCCACCGAACTGGCGATCCATATCGGCTACCGTTACGGCGGGTGGCCGGGACTGGTCCTGGCCGGTGTTTGTTACATCCTCCCGGCGATGGCGATCGTCCTGGGCTTTGCCTGGGCCTATGTGCGCTTTGGCGCCCTGCCGGAGCTGGCCGGGATCCTTTACGGGATCAAGCCGGTCGTCGTGGCGATCCTGGCCTGGGCGCTTTTTGGCATGCTCCGCCCGCGCGGGCGGAATCTGCCTGGATTGGGAATCGCGGCCGCGGTCTTGGCGGCTTATCTGCTGGGCGTCAGCCCGCTGATCCTGATGCTGGCCGGTGGCGGGGCGATGGGGCTGGTGAAGTATTTTAAGGAGAAACCGCCTGTGATGCCGGGCCTGCTGATTGAGCTGCCCTGGGTGGTTGAACGCGCGCAGGCCTTGACGGAGCAGGCGCCTTATAGCCTGCTGCGTTTGTTCGGCGTTTTTCTCAAGGCTGGGTCGCTGATGGTTGGCAGCGGGTATGTGCTGCTGGCCTTCATCCAGGATGATCTGGTGGACCGTCTGGGCTGGCTGACCCAGGGGCAGCTGGTGGATGCGATCGCGGTGGGGCAGGTGACCCCCGGTCCGCTGGCGACCACCGCGACCTTTGTGGGCTATCTCACCGGCGGCGTGCCGGCGGCCCTGCTGGCGACTTTGGCGATGTTCCTGCCGGGGTTCCTCTTTGTGATCCTGACCCATCCTCTGCTGCAAAGGATGCAGGGGTCGGCCCGCTGGCGGGGGCTTTTGGATGGGGTGAATTTTGCCGCGCTGGGCTTGATGGCGGGGGTGTCCTTTGAGGTCGCCCGGGCAGCGCTGGTGGACCCATTGACGATCGGGGTGGCGGCGCTTGCGCTGTTCCTCCTGGCGCGCTTTGACCTGCGGGCGTACTGGTTAATCCTCGGCGGGGCGCTGGTAGGGGTGGCTGCTATTCTTCTGTGAGGGCTGCCCCTCATCCCTGAGCCGCGGAATTGGGAGATTACCGCCCTTGACCTGGAGCGCACTCCTGCCTTTATACTGGTAAAAAAGAGTTTGCAGAGCGTTCTCAACCCGGTTGAGGAAATTGGAGGAAACATGGATAAGCGGATTTCCAGGCGCGAAGCTTTGCGCTGGATGACGGTAACGGCGGCGGGCCTGCTGGCCTCCTGCCGGAATCTCGGCCAGCCGGCGCCAACCGCAGTGCAGGCAACCGCGACCCCGCAGCCGCCAACCCAGACTGCGGAACCCACCGCAACGGAAAGAGCTGCCGAAAGCTCGGCCACAGCGGAGACGCAGGAGCGGGCCAAAGTTTATCGGACGGCGGATATCAGCGCGGATGGACTGATGCGGATCTACCAGGCCCTCGGTCGCCCGGCCAGTGGCAGGGTCGCGGTGAAGATCTCCAGCGGTGAACCGGGCGGGCACTACTTTCTTTCCCCTGAGATGATCGCACCGCTGGTCTCGGCGGTGAATGGGACGATTGTTGAATGCAACACGGCCTATGGCGGCGCGCGGGATAACACCGCATCGCACCTGAACGTGCTGGATCAGCATGGCTTTGCCGCGATTGCCCCGGTGGATGTGATGGACACAGAGGGGACGATCAGCCTGCCGGTCAGCGGCGGGACGCACCTTCAGGAGGACATTGTCGGCTCGCATTTTGCGGAGTATGACTTCCTGATCAACCTGGCCCATTTCAAGGGGCACGCCATGGCCGGTTTTGGCGGCGTCATCAAGAATATGTCGATCGGGATCGCCTCCAGAGAAGGAAAGTGCCTGATCCACTCCGCTGGCCGCAGCACGACCTCCCCCTGGGGCGGTGACCCGGTGGAATTTTTGGAATCCATGGCGGAGGCGGCGAAGGGGGTGCATGATGCGATGGGTGAGAAGGTTCTCTATATCAACGTGATGAATAACCTGTCAGTCGATTGTGATTGCGATGATTCCCCGGCGGCGCTGACGATGGAGGATATTGGCATCCTGGCCTCTTTGGACCCGCTGGCGGTGGATCAGGCCTGTGTGGACCTGGTCTATGCCGCACCGGATGGAGCGGACCTGGTCACCCGCATTCAGACTCGGATGGGCCTGACGACTCTGGAACATGCCGAGGCAATCGGCCTGGGCAGCCGCCAGTATGAACTGGTGGATATCGGGTAAACAGGCGGGCAGGCTGCTTAAAATGCTCACCAAATGAGAACCACTTTTATGGGCGGTGCGGGATGAGAATCAGCCAAGTCAGTGAGAAAACGGAGGCTTCGGTGGATACCCTCCGCTATTCTGAAAAGGCCGGCCTGGTCTTGCAAGGGGATGGCACGATTGAGACCCGGAAGGCCATCCTGGAAGAGCAGCGCGATTTGCTGGCGGAAAAGATCAAAGCCATGCAGAAGACCATGCTCTAGCTGGATTACAAGATCAGGATGTATGAAGGGGCGGTCCTGAAGACTGAGAAAGCCCTGGCTGAACACGAACAACCGATTTAGACGTCTTAATCAGGCTAATTTATCACCGGGCGAGTTGATCACGCTGATGGCCCTCATGCGGCGCTGGAGGAATTCACCCCGCTCGGTCCGGTCGAAATCCCCTTTTTGTTCGCCCCAGTCCCAGCCGGCCTTTGCCAGGCGTTGGCTCGCTTTGGCCGCCCGTTCTTTGGCATCCTGCGGAAATACGGAAGCGGCAAAGCTTTCCGCCAGGTCTTCGCTGGCATTGAAGTTGCGGTCTGCGCCGCAGGGTGGGGCGGCCTGGCCGGGGTGATACCAGAGGGCCTGCCAATCCAGCCGGACTGTGACGCCGATTTTCTTCAGCAAACGTTCCAGTGATCTTTCAAACCGGCGCAGGGGGCGTTTGAGCCACTCCCACCCGCCTGCACCCAGGCTGGTGCGCAGGTCGCGCTCCGGCGTGCGCTGCCAGGCGTTGTTCCAGCGGTGGCCCAGCTCGTGCGCCAGGGTCCAATCGGTCCAGTCTGTGTCCAGTTCCACAAGGCCGTCGAGGGTGCGGCCCGCCCGGCCGGCGCGCCCGCTCTTGCGGAAGGTGGTGCCCTGCCCGTTGAAAACACTGGCCAGATCTCGATGGGCGATCGCTTCAATCCGTTCAAGGACGGTCAGGATGCGTTCCTGCTCCCTTTCCGTCCAGTTTCCCTCAAAGGCGATTTGACGCTGGTTCAGGGCTAAGGCTGTGTTTTTCAATTCTCTTATCCTGTTTTAACCATGTTCGATTATGATTAGAATATTGTAATTATAGCTGGGTTATCTGTGGACTTGATGTGGATTGGGAGGGTGGATGGCTGTCAATTACCCCGTGCCGGACCGTGAATTAAATGGAATCTTAAATCAGTTGCTTGAGGGGGTCCGCCCCGTGCTGGGGCGGCAGTTCCTGGGCGGCTATCTCAGCGGCTCCTTTGCCCATGGTGGGTGGGACGCTGACAGTGACGTGGATTTCGTGATCGTGGTTGAACAAGACCTGGACCCGCTGATCCTGGATGACTTGAAGGCTGTCCATGCGGGTGTGTTCACTTTGGAGCACTACTGGGCCAGACATCTGGAAGGGTCCTACTTCCCGAAGGCGATCCTGGCGGATTTGAACCGGACCAACGAGCCGCTCTGGTATCTGGATAATGGCAGCCTCAACTTTGAGCGCTCCACCCATGATAATTCGCTGGTCAACCGCTGGGTCCTGCGGGAATATGGTCTGATCCTTGAGGGGCCGGACCCCTCGCTCTGGATCCCGCGCATTCCGGAAATCTTTTTGAAAGCTGAGGTCTGGTGGACAATGCGCGAATGGGGCGGGGATATCCTCTCGGGCACCTATCGCATCTCCAGCCGGTTTGCCCAGGCTTTCACCGTCCTGATGTACTGCAGGATGCTGCACACCCTTTCCACCGGCCGGGTGCAATCCAAGCAGGCCGGGGCGGATTGGGCGAAGAAGACCCTGGACGCCAAATGGCGGCCGTTGATTGATGACGCGCTCAGCGCACGCGTGAACCAATATCGGCGGGTCTATGAACCGGCCGATCCGCAGAAGATCCGGGAGAGCCGGGATTTCATCCGCTATGCCCTGATGGAAGTAAAGACCCTCACCGGCTTTCAAAATTGACATTTTGTCCGCTTTCAGGCTGGGTATAATGGGAGTGATAACGGCCCAAATAAATGAAAGAAGGTCTGAATGGCTGATAAGGTTGGAATCCTCACAGCAGGCAGTGATTGCCCGGGACTGAACGCCTCAATCCGCGGCTTCGGGAAGGCTGCCCGCAACACCTATGGGATGGAATTGGTCGGCTTCAGGGATGGCTTCCGCGGGCTGGTGGATAACCGCACGCTGGACCTGAGCGGTGAGGCCCTCTCGAATATCCTCACGGACGGCGGCACGATCCTGGGCACCAGCCGGGAGATCCCCCAGGCGATGGGAAAAAACGGCGAAACGCTGGACCTGACGGACGATGCTGTGAATGCCTATCATGCGCATAATTTGGACGCGCTGGTGTGCATTGGCGGGCGGGAAACCATGGAAGCGGCCCTGCACCTGAAACGGGCCGGTCTGAACGTGCTCACCCTGCCGAAGTCGGCGGACAACGATGTGCCGATGACGGATACCACAATCGGCTTTGACACAGCCAAAGACATTGCCACCGAAGCGATTGACCGGCTGCACAGCACGGCCAACAGCAACCACCGGATCATCATTGTGGAGCTGATGGGGCGCGAAGTGGGCTGGCTGACCCTGGGGGCGGGGATCGCGGCCGGCGCAGATGTGATCCTGATCCCAGAAATCCCCTATGATATCAGTAAGATTTCCAAGGCCATCCTCGAGCGCAATCAGGCTGGCAAGATGTTCAGCATTGTGGCTGTGGCCGAGGGAGCGACGTCCTCTGAATTGGTCGCTTTCTTTGAGCGCTCGATCAAGCTGGACCGAAAGACCCACACCGGCGATTTGGAAGATGATATGGCCCGGAAGATGGAAGCCCTGAAAAAGAAATATGGCGGGCAGACCCTGCTGCTGGCGAACCGCCTGGAAGAGGCCACCGGGCTGGAGTGTCGGATTACGATTCTGGGTTACCTGCTGCGGGGGGGCGCGCCCTCGGCGAGCGACCGGGTGCTGGCAACCCAGCTGGGCACCCGCGCAGCCGACCTGATCGCCGAAGATCAATTCGGCTTCATGGTTGGTTACCGGCATGGCGGCGCGGATTGCGTCCCGCTGGAGGACGTGGCGGGCCGCCAGAAGAAGGTGCCGCTGGACCATTCCTGGATCAAGAGCGCCCGGCATGTGGGCACAATTTTGGGCGATTGATCTCCCAAAAATTTGACTTTAAACCTCCTGATTAAGCTCCATCGGGAGGTTTTGTTTGGAATTGCTGCGCTAAACCCTGTTCTGCGATAAAATCGGGTTGAGGAGTGATCTATGAATTTTTTTATGAACCTATTTGATCTGCGCGGGCTGAAGTTCTGGCTTGTTGCTCTCGCGATTGGGCTGAATTTAGTGTTGACCGGCCTGTTCTTTGTGGGCATCAATGCGCTTTTGACGCAGCGAGGGGGCTGGTCCGGTGGGATGGACATCTTCCTGATGCTGGGCGTTTTCGTGCTCAGCGCGCTGATCGGTTTCGGGTTTGCCTACCTGACCAAATCCGTGCGCGGCGTCAGTTACGCCGTTTGGGGCGCGATCGGTTCCTTCATGATGACGACGGTTCTGCTCTACGAATCCGGTCTCCTGGCCTTCCTGGTGGCTGTGATGGCGCTGCTGGGCGGTTATAACGGCGGGGTGGTCGGGCAGAGGCTGAGCCTCAACCGATTAAAATGATCCTTTCCCGCCAATCTTTGGCATTTCGATTAACTCGATGAGGAAAAACTATGGCTCTTAATTTGGAGTGGGAACATCGGATCCTGGCCTGGCGCCAGGAGCTTTCGCAGCATCTTTATCAGCCGCTGGGCGAGCTGGCCCTGGAAGCGGCTTTCACCCTGGACCAGCTGACGCTGGCCGAAGCGCAGGCTCAGCTGACTTTTGAACCGATCGCGCCGGGCACACCCTGGGGCGCGAAGTGGGAATATGGCTGGTTCCGGGGGGAGATCACCATCCCCGAGTTTGGCCAGGGACAGATGATCGCGTTGATGCCGGATGTGGGGATTGAACCCACGGCGGTCATCGAGATCATTGACGGCAAGGTCATGCCGCTGCTGTCCGATACGGTCGCCGAGGCGGTGGTTTATGTCAATGGGGAATATGCCGGGGCCATTGACCATAAACACAAGACGATCATCCTGACGGACTCCGCCCAGACCGGGGAGACCTTTTCGGTGGTGCTGGAAGCCTATGCCGGACATGGCCCGCGGGAATGGCGTTCCGGGCCGACGCCGCCCGAGCGGGAGACGGTGCCTGAACCGCCGGCGCAGCAATGCAAGGTGGGGCGGAACCATTTTGGGATCTGGATCGAGCCGGTCTATCAGCTGTTGATGGACGTGGAAACGCTCTGGGAGGTCCGCGAGCATATCGACCCCGAATCGCTGCGGCTGATGGAAATTGATGAAGGCCTCAAGGATTTCTCGGTGATCGTCAACTTTGAGACCGATCAGATGGAAATGCTGAGTGAGGTGCAGGCCGCGCGTGAGCGGCTCAGACCGCTGCTGGCGAAGCACAACGGTGATACCACCCCTGAGATGATCGGTTTTGGGCATGCGCATATCGACGTGGCCTGGCTCTGGCCGCTGGCGGAGACGGAGCGCAAATGCGTGCGCACTTTCAGCACGCAGCTGGACCTGATGCGGCGTTACCCGGAGTATATCTTCCTGCAGAGCCAGCCCCATCTCTACCGGATGGTCAAGCGGCATTATCCTGATCTTTACGCCCAGATCCTGGAGGCCATCCAGCGCGGTCAGTGGATTCCCGATGGCGCTTCCTGGGTGGAGCCGGACACCAACATCAGCAGCGGTGAGAGCCTGATCCGCCAGCTCATCCACGGCAAACGGTTCTACCGGGAGGAATTCGGCGTGGACAGCCGAATCCTCTGGCTGCCGGATGTCTTTGGCTATTCCGGCGCGCTGCCGCAGATCATGCGCGGCTGCGGGGTGGACTATTTCTCGACTCAGAAGATCCTCTGGGCCTACAACGGCGGGGAGCAGTTCCCCTATAACACCTTTATCTGGGAAGGGATTGATGGCTCCCGGGTGAAAGCCCATTTCCACAACGATTACAACAGCGAGACCAAGCCTTCCACCGTGATCAAGCGCTGGAAGGAACGGCTGCAAAAAGAGGGCTTCTCCAAGCGGCTCTATCCTTTCGGCTGGGGCGACGGCGGCGGCGGCCCGACCCGCGAACACCTGGAATATGTGCGGCGGGAAGCGGACCTGGAAGGCGTGCCGAAGTTCCGCCTGGCCGCGCCGCTGACCTTCTTTGAGGAGCAGGACCGCGAGGGCTGGCCGGACGTGACCTATACCGGCGAGCTTTATTTCCAGGCCCACCGCGGCACCTATACCTCTCAGGCCAACACCAAGCGGCTCAACCGGCGCAGCGAGTTTGCGCTCCGGGAGGCGGAACTCTGGGGCGCGGCGGCCAGCCTGCTGGCAGGGTTCGATTTCCCTTATGAGACCTGGGATGAGGCCTGGAAGACCGTTCTGCTCAACCAGTTCCATGATATTCTGCCCGGTTCCTCCATTCACCGGGTCTATGAAGAGGCCGAAGCGCAGTTGGGCGGCGTGGTGACCACCGCGGAGGAGATCGCTGACGCTGCCCGTTCAGCCCTGATGCAACAGGACCAGGGTTTGACAGTGTTTAACTCGCTCTCCTGGGAGCGCAAAGGGATCGTCGCGCTGCCAGAAGGACTGGTGGGGGTCCATACCCTGGACGGCAAATCCGCCCCCACCCAGACCTGCAATGGACTGACTTACGCCGAAGTGAGCGTCCCGGCCTGCGGCTGGACAGGATTGCAGCCCGCAGAAGCGGAAATTCCGGAATCTTCGATCCGGGTGACTCCCAATTCGCTGGAAAACGACCTTTTAAGAATCGAATTTAATGAATTCGGAGAATTAATCAGCATTTTCGATAAAATCGAACAAAAAGAGCTGGCCGCAGGGGCCTGCAACAGCTTCCGGATGTACCAGGATATCCCCAGCGCGTTCGACGCCTGGGATATTGACAGCATGTACAAGCTCTCGCCGGTGGCATTGCCGGAGAGGGCGAGCTTTGAGATTCTGGCCGAGGGGCCGCTTTTCGGTGCGCTGACGATCACCCGCAAATTGAACGACTCCACGCTGACTCAGACGGTGACGCTCCGGCGGGACTCCCGCCGGGTGGATTTCCACACGGTCGTTGACTGGCAGGAACGGCATAAGCTGCTCAAGGTCAATTTCCCGGTGGATTACCATGTCCACCAGGCTTTGCACGAGATCCAGTTTGGGTATCTGGCCCGGCCGACCCACCGCTCCCGGCAGATTGACCAGGATCGTTTCGAGGTCTGCAACCAGAAGTGGTCCGCGCTGGTGGAGCCGGAACGGGGTTTCGCAATCCTCAACGATTCAAAGTACGGCGTGGATGTGTTTGAGAACAGCATTAACCTGACCTTGCTGAAGTCCGCGCTCGCGCCGGATATGACCGCTGACCGCGGCCGGCAGGAATTCACCTATGCCTTCACCTTCTGGAATGCCCCGCTGATGGAAAGCGGCCTGGTGCGGGAGGGCTATGACCTGAATATCCCGCTGCAGACCGCCCAGGGTTACCGGGAAACCGCCTCGCTGTTTCAGGTGAGCCCGGCAAACATTATCATCGAAACGGTCAAGCCCGCCGAAGAACCCGGCGCGGGAGATGTGGTCGTGCGCTGCTATGAGGCGCTGGGCAATACCACCCGCGGCACGTTGCGCACCAGCCTGCCCTTTGCGCATGTTTACCAGACCGATATGCTGGAGAATCCGCTGGCGGAGCAGGCGTTGGAAGAGGGTGCGCTGACGCTGGAATTCCACCCCTTTGAGATCAAAACCCTGCGGTTTCGGACGGGCGAGGGGCTGAAAATTTAGGATTTAATATAACGGAAAAATTTATTCGGCCGGCCCTTGACGGGTGGCGCGGTGGGGGATTTTCCCTCCTGATAGCCCACCCCGATCGGCCGGCCGAGGCTGTAATAGCGGTTGTTGAGCGCGTAGATCAGGGGGTCCAGAGCGGTCAGGTCCGCCAGTTTTTGTCCGCCGGTCTTTTCGATGAGACAGTCCTCGTTCACATAGGTCTGGATGACCGACCCGATGAAGATGTTGCGGTGCTTCACCACTTCACGGGCCAGGTTGACGGGGCAATCCTCGATCAGCGGGCGCGCCGACAGGCTTTCCGGATTCTGGAACCGGGTGAAGAGGCTGGCTTTATCCACCCGGCGGCCGCTGGATGTGCCGCAGAAATCCGCTTTGGCCATCCGCGCGGTGTTGGGAAAGTTGAGGCTGAACTGCCGGTCCTCCGCAATGCCAGTGGAGAGGGTCTTGCCTGCAAAAGGGAAACCTTTGAGTCCCTCGGCCAGAATACGCCGCCGAAAACCCGCAGGCTTTTGACCAGCAGCAGGGATTGGACTTCATATTTTTTGGGCAGCAAAGAAACCTGTTACAAGTTTTTCCTGGTGTTCCATGATCCCTCCTTGTATAGCGCTAGCTGTGTTTTCAATACCTAGTAAAAAGGAAAAGAGGCTTTCCTGCCCCCTGCCTCGGTGCCTTTTTTTGCTGGCAGAAAACAATACTAAAAAACCCAGGAGCGTTTGAACTCCTGGG
>WOYY01000029.1:24371-42850 GCA_011620555.1 Anaerolineaceae bacterium
TGTTCTTAATCGAAATGGCGAGTTACCAGCGGGCGTGGTGGTTCTCCGCCCAACCAATGGCCTTCTCGATCTGGAAGACCTCACCGGAATCGGATCTCACCGTCCCGCTGAAGCGGCCGATCATCTGGTGCACTTCTGACTGGAGCTCCAGCGCATCGGTTTTGGCCGTGCGCTCGAAGAAGGGCGTAAAGACCAGGTCCACCCGGTCGGCTTCGGTGATGGTGAGCTTCCAGGGGGTCATGAAGTCCTGGTTGTCGTAGTCAAAAGCCGCATCCTCGCTCAGCTTGACCAACCTGGCCGGCCTGGATAGTTGGGCGCGTACAGCGCCTGCGCCGTTTGCGCTCGATCTTCGGCAGGGATTTATCATCGGTCACTTCCGGCACGAACCGCAGGACCTCTGCGCCAAAGCGGCTTTGCAGTTCGTCCGGGCTTGTGGAAGTGTCTTCGATTGTATCGTGGAGGATTGCTGTGGTGAGGATGGCGGTTTCCCGGATGCCGCCTGTTTCCCAGAGGATCTGCGCGACCAGCAGGGGGTGAGTGATATAAGGCGACTCGCGTTGATCCCTGCGCACCTGTCCCTGGTGCTTTTTGGCGGCGAAGATCGCTGCGGCAAGGAGGGTGTTGACTCGAATGCCTTCGGGTATGGTTTTTCCTGAATAGTGGTAGGAATCAAGCGGTGCAGCCTATAGGCTGCACCCGTTTATGTTCAAGAGCGTCATCAGTCCTTCAAGCGGATCTCGATGATCGCGCCGTTGGCCACCTTTCGCATCTCGAGATGCTGATTTTGGGCTTTGACCATGTGGCTGAGCTGGCGGGAGCCATAACTGCGGGGGTCAAAGCCGGGGTCAATCCGGCGGAGGGCCGTGCCGACTTCGGAAAGCCGGGTCCAGCCGTCGTCATCCGGGCCGACCATGTCGATCGCCTGGCTGATCATATCCATCAGTTCGCGTTCCTGAGCGCTCATGTGGTTGGATTTGGGCTGGCCACTGTTGCCATTGTGGCTTCGGCGGCGCAGGTTCTCGGTGTAGATGAACACGTTACAGGCGCTGACGAAGGCGCGGGGCGTGCTCTTGCGGCCGATCCCGACCGTCAGCAGGCCGCTTTCCCGGATGCGGGTTGCCAGCCGGGTGTAGTCGCTATCGCTGGAGACCAGGCAGAAGCCATCCACCTGGTGCGAGTGGAGGATGTCCATCGCGTCAATGATCATGGCGCTGTCGGTCGCGTTCTTGCCGACGGTGTAACGGAATTGCTGGATGGGTTGGAAGGCATGGATGTTCAGAATGTCCTTCCAGGAATTCATGTTCGGGGTGGTCCAGTCGCCATAGACCCGGCGGATGGTGGCGCTGCCATACTTGCCAGCTTCCACCAGGATCTCTTCGATCAGAGAGGCCTGGGCATTGTCGCCATCGATCAGGATGGCGATTCGGCGTTCGATGTCGTCAATTGTGTCTTGCGTGATTTGATTAGTTCTTGCCATAAGAGAATTATACCTGTTCTTTCGGAGCCTGTTGGTTGCCAGATTTTCCTGAATCTATCATATCATATCTATTTGGAGATTTTTAATATTGGAAAAATAAAAACCTGGCGAAATATCCGCCAGGTTCTTGGATTTACCCGATAGTAGGAATGTTTATCGCATTCTGTTCTTCGCGTAGTATTTCTGATGGTAATCCTCGGC
This sequence comes from Anaerolineaceae bacterium, assembly GCA_011620555.1. GTDB lineage: Bacteria > Chloroflexota > Anaerolineae > Anaerolineales > Anaerolineaceae > Brevifilum. Next base: position 26,050 of record WOYY01000029.1, read on the forward strand.
TTCAAAGAAATCGCCCGCGGGGACGATCTCGGTGACGATGGGATAGGGGAATTTGCCGGATTGGTTCATTTCCTCCTTGACGCGTTCAGCGGTCAGATGCTGTTCCTCGTTGTGATAGAAAATGGCGGAGCGGTATTGACTGCCGACATCCGGCCCCTGCCGGTTCAGGGTGGTGGGGTTGTGGATTTCAAAGAAGCGGCGGACCAGGGCTTCGTAATCCATTTGGTCGGAGTCATAGGTCACCCGGACGGCTTCGGCGTGGCCGGTCTGGTTGGTACAAACCATCCGGTAAGTGGGGTTCTCGACCTCGCCGCCGGTATAGCCGACCTTCGTTTCCGTGACGCCGGGGATCTTCCCGAGTTTATCTTCAACGCCCCAGAAGCAACCCGCAGCAAACGTGGCAAATTTAGCAGACATCAGGCATTCTCCTTAATGGTTATCGGTTCAAACCGAAGAGAAACGGAGTTGATGCAATAGCGTTTCCCAGTGGGCAAAGGCCCATCCTCGAATACATGGCCCAGGTGGGCATCGCAGCGGGCGCAGGAGATCTCTGTCCGGCGCATGCCGTAGCTGTTATCCGGGCGGTACAGGATGTGGTCTTCCGCAATGGGCTGGAAGAAGCTGGGCCAACCTGTGCCGGAAATGAATTTGTGATCCGAGGAGAACAGGGGCAGTCCGCAGCAGACGCAGTAATAGGTGCCATCCTTTTTGTGGTCATAGAAAGCCCCACAGAAAGGCGGCTCGGTGCCTTTGCGGCGGGTGATCAGATATTGCTCTTCCGTGAGCAGGGACCGCCACTCGGCATCCGTTTTGGTGATTCTTTCGATCATCTTGGCCTCCTTGAATCGGGAATATGGGATTATACTACCATAAATAGGATAAATATGATATAAATTATCTGTAAGAATTGCTTTAAAAAATTTGAGTGTGGTTTGGGTGACTAAAATAAAATTGAAAAATGGTCCTCTATTGAAAATTACCCCAATGTTGACTTGAAACTAAAAAAATTTTTAGACTTGAGCCTGATTCTTTATATAATCATTACAAAGCATTGGTTTTCGATAGAGTGATGCACCTTTAAAAACTCGATAAATCGAAGAGTGAAAACAACTTTTCAACAAATCATTTCTAAACTGAGGAGGTTAGAATGAAAAAGGTTTTTGTTTTTGCATCCCTGGTGGTGATGTTGCTCCTGGGTTCGGCGATGCCTGTCAGCGCTGGCTCGGACAATAGCTCCCTGGGCGTGAATGTGCTGCTCAACACCGAGATCACCGATGAGATCCTGGCGACGCTGGGCGGTTTTGGTCCGGTCAATGATTTAATCCCCGCGATCAACGCATTGACCATGAAGATCAAAGCCGGCGACCTGGCTGCGATTCAGGAGCTTCCATTTGTGGCGGCAGCCAGCCCGGATGCTGTCCGGCAAGGTTCGCCGATTGATACCGTCGCTGCGGAAGATTTCAGCGATGGCCTTTCGACCTGGGACCTGGATGTTCTCAATGTGACCGATTTTGGTTTTGACAACCGCCAGGTCGCTTATGACGGCGCAGGCGTTTATGTCGCTGTGCTGGATACCGGCCTGGTCGATTCCTGGCGGCAGTACTTCCCCGAGGAACGGATTGCTGTGGAATACGCCAAATCCTTCGGCGGCGGTGGCGGCAATGGCACTGTATCTGAGCAGCCCAATAAATGGGAGCACGATGCGAATTCGCATGGAACCCATGTGACCAGCTCGATTTTGGGTTACAGCCTGAGTGGCACACCTGTGAATGGGGTGGCCCCGCTGGCGACCGTGATCCCCGTCAAAGTCCTCAATCAAAACGGCTCCGGTTGGTCTTCCGTGGTTGCCAGGGGTATTTCCTATGTGGCTGATCTTAAAAAGGGTCCCTTGGCGGAGCACCCGGTGGTGATCAATATGTCCCTGGGCGGCTCCGCTTTGGACCCTGTTGAGAAGGCTGCGATTGATTACGCGATCGAAGCGGGTGTGATCATCGTCGCTTCCGCTGGCAATGCCGGCGAAGCAGGCATGGGCTACCCCGGCGCTTACGAACCGGTGATCTCTGTGGCGGCTTCCGGTTGGGCAGGCGAATGGCTTAGTGACTCTTGGTGGTATTCCATTGACGATCCCGAGTTGGGGACGTCGGATCTGTACTACATCACCGATTTCTCCAGCCGTGAAATGCCTGGTCAGGATTTGGATGTCGCTGCTCCTGGCTCCTGGATCGTTGGCCCCTATAACGTCAATAACGGCCATACCAGTTACTACTTCCTCGGCGGCACCTCCATGGCCAGCCCGCATGTTGCTGGGATCGTGGCCTTGATGGCTCAGAAGAATCCTGCGCTGACAGCTGTGGAAGCCGAGAGCATTCTTGAAGCAACCGCGCTGCCGATGGCGCCGGGTTGTCTGACAGTCACTGGTCCCCGTGGGGCTCTAGAGCAATACTGCTGGGGCGCCGACGCGACCGGTTCTGGCATCGCCCAGGCTGATGCCGCATTGAACGCAATCCCCTAAGTTTTTACACTATAAGAATTAAAAGTGGCTGCCCGATGACAGCCACTTTTTTTTGCTGACAAAAGTCAGGTTGACTCCTGACGTAAACGGGACTATTATATGCAGAGAACCATATATATTATTCTTTGAATATCATGGATTACGAAACCACTTCTGAAGTCTTTCAAATGCTTTCCCACCCCGTCCGGCTGCAGATTTTGGATGAACTCCGGCAGCGGGAATCCTGCGTTTGCCACCTGCAGGCCGTGACCGGCCGTCCCCAGGCCTATATCTCGCAACAATTGCGGATCCTGCGCGAGGCGAAACTGGTGGCGGATGAGAAAGATGGCCAAAATGTTTTTTACCACCTGCGGAGCGACCTGGTCCGGGAGGTGCTGGACCAGACCCTTGGCGAGGCGGATTTGCCCCGCCACCTGCCGGACTGTAATTGCCCGTTTTGTTCCGGCGAGAAGGCGTAAAAATTTACCGGAATATATGCAAAAAATCAGATATAAGGAGCAAGTTTGAATTTTATCAGTTATCTCACTGGTTTATTGCAGGCCGGGTTGGGTGGGTTGGCGGCTTACCTTGCCGCCCATGTGCTCTTATGTCTGCTGCCGGCCTTCTTCATCGCCGGAGCGCTGGCCGCGCTCTTGCCCAAAGAAGCGATCACCCGCTTTCTCGGGCGGGATGCCTCACCCTGGATCTCCTATCCGGCTTCGGCCCTGGGCGGGTTCCTGCTGGCGGTCTGTTCCTGCACGATCATGCCGCTTTTTGCCAGCATCTATAAGAAAGGGGCGGGGATCGGCCCGGCCATGACCTTCCTTTTCGTGGGGCCGGCGGTCAACATCCTGGCGATCTCCTTCACTGGCGTCCAGATCGGCATGGACATTGCCCTGGCGCGGATTGTCCTCTCGATCATTTTCGGGATTCTGATCGGCCTGGTGATGGCCTGGGTCTTTCGCAAAGACGACCAGGAACACGCCAGGGAGGCTGCAGAAAGCCAAATTTTTGCAGCCAAAGCGACCATTCCGACCCGGACCGTGGTTTTCTTCCTGCTCTTGCTCGGGGTGTTGATCGCAGGCACCTTGCAGGTCGGTCTTCTGCGGGATGTGATCTGGTCCATCCAGCTGCCTGGCAGCTGGGCTGTGACGCTCCAAGCGGGCCTGGATAAGATCATCCCGCCGAACCCAGCTCTGGGCATCGAAGGCGTCTCCGTGCAGGGCCTCCTCTTGATCGGCATGTTGGTGTTGATCGGCCTGGCCTCAATTAAAGGTTTCAGAAAAGTGGAAGAGGGCCTGACTGGCTGGACTTATCTCACGCTTGGGCTGATCACCCTGACCCTGGTCATCGCTTCTTTCGGCGTTTCCGTCACGGATCAGGGCCTGGCCTTGGGCGTCAACGGCCGGCTGATCTCGGAGATCCTGCTCTTCGCTGCGATCTGGTGGGTGAGCGCCAAGGCTTTTTCCGCCGCGGAACGGCAGGAATGGCTTTGGGAAACCTGGCGCTTTGTCAAGCAGATCATCCCCTTGCTGATCGTGGGCGTTTTTGCGGCCTCGATGGCGCGGGCCTTGATCCCGGCCTCCTGGATCCAGACAGTTGCCGGGCGGAATACCGTCTGGGCGAACCTGGTGGCCGTCCTTTTCGGCGTGTTCATGTACTTCCCAACCTTGGTTGAAGTGCCGGTGGCGCAGACTTTCCTTTCGCTCGGGATGCACCGGGGACCGCTGCTGGCTTATCTGCTGGCGGACCCGGAATTGAGTTTGCAATCGATCCTGATCACGAATTCCGTGATCGGCAAGAAAAAGACCGCGCTCTATGTTTCGATGGTGACGGTATTCAGCACCCTTTCGGGTTTGATATTTGGTTGGCTGATTCGATAAAGAGGAGTTTTACAATGATTATCAAGATTTTAGGTGGTGGTTGTCCCAAGTGCCAGCGGCTGGAAGCGGAAACCCGCGTCGTTGCGGAGGAACTGGGCCTGACGCCCGAGTTCATCAAAGTCAAGGCGATGCCGGAGATCATGGCCTATGAGGTCATGTCCACCCCGGCGCTGGTGATTGACGAAAAAGTGATGAGTTTCGGGCGGATTCCCGAGAGATCAGAAATCAGGGATTGGCTGGAAGCGGCAAAATAATTTTATCATCATCCCCTCCCCAAAAAAGGCTGTTGGTTTTTTCATACCGGCAGCTCTTATTGTTTGATTGGCTCTTCCAGCGGGTTGTCGATTTGTCCCTCAGGCTCTTCCAGCGCGGTGGCAGAGGGCGCCATTTCCCTGACCAGGATCAGGAAAAGGATGGCGGCGATCCAGCGGCCGATGGCGGAGATCACCGCTACACCTTTGAAGGCGATGGTCGGGATCAGGAAGGACCCTAACGCTGCGCCGCCAGCCAGGGAGAGGGTCACCACGATTTGGTAGATCGCGGAGAACCGCGCCCGGCGGTCGGGCGGCGTTTGAGAGAGTAGGATGTTGAAGCTGACCAGGTTATAGGCGCCCCAGAACATCCCGCTGAAGGATTCTACCAACAGGACCTGCCAGGTGGTCTGGACCCAGAGTCCCCAAATCAGGGGGATGAAGGGGATCAGGAAAAGGGAGATCAGGGCCACAGTGCGATTTCCCCAGCGGTCCGAGATTGCGCCGGTCCGGCGCTGGATCAGCATGGTGGCCACGGTGTTGACGACGGTTGTCAGGCCGATGGTCGCAGCGGTCATGTGGAGGGAAGTGACCATATAGACGTTGAAGAAGGGGCCGGCGATGTTGAGGGCGAAGTTCCAGACGCCAGTGAAGAAGCAGAAAAGGATGAACTGCTTTTGGCCTTTGAGCGACTGCGCGATTTGGCGGAGAGTGCTGTGTTCTGTTTTAGCTGTCCCGTCCTCTTTGGCCGGATCTTTGATCCTGCTGAAAAAGGACATCGAGATCACGCCCAGCAGCGCGGCCACGTAGAAGGCAAGCTGGTAGCCGAGAGGGGAGCCGATCCGGGTGATGGCGTTGCCGATCACGAGGGCCGTGACGATCCCTGAGATACTCATGATGAAATTGCGGGTACCGAAATAGCGGCCGCGCCCTTCCATGGGGATAATATCGCCGGTGAGGGCCACCCAGCCGGGATAGGCGAAGTTATTTAAGGCCTCCCGGAGGAGGGCGATCCCCAAAATGACCCAGATCAGCCCTTTGGTTGGGACCAGGATCATGGGGATGAAGGCCATCAGCAGGATCATCAAGCGGCTGCCGCCGGAAGCCCAGAGGGTGGTCCGCTTGCGCTCGCCGGTCCTTTCCACCAGCATGGCAGCCGGCAGGAGCAGCAGAGCTGCCGCCAGGTTGCTCAATGAGCTGAGCAGGCCGATCTGCTGGCTTGTGGCACCGAGCGCCAGCAGGTAGACCGTCAGATAGGTCAGCATGATTTTGTCGCTGGCCGCGGCGAACAGACCATCGAAAAAGAAGAGGGTGAGGTTGGTGCGGCTGTTTTTGGGCAGCACGGCGGCCCAGGCCCCGCCCCAGGTGAAACGGATGAAGTGACGCTCAAAGCGCGCCCATTTGGATTGCAAGTTCTGGAATTTCATTTCGCCCGGGATCAAACTTTCAGGTAATCGGACATATCCAACACGAAGATCGTGGCGGCATGCCGGTTCGGTTCACTGGCCGTGCAGCGGCTCCTGAGCATGGAGATCACGGTCTCGACCTGGCTGGCTTCAAGCCCAATCAGGAGCGTGACGTTCCCTTTCTGCAGAAAGCCGCCCGTGCTGGCCACCCGGGTCACACTGAAGCCCATGCCGACCAGGGCTTCCAAAACCTTGTCGCTGTCTTTGTCCTGAATGATGACCGTCATCAGCTTCATGTGGCGCCTCAGATCTGATCGAAAAATTCGACCGGGAGGGCATAGAGGGTCGCCCCGCCTTCCTGGCTTTCGAGCATCGGCAAGGAGCTGAGTTCACGCATGGAGCGCATCTCTACCGGGATCAATTTGCGGTAAGGCAGGCAGTATTTCCGCACCAGGCTCTTGAGGGTATCCATCCGCTCATGCTTTAAGCCCAGGAGCAGACAAACGGACTGTTCCACGAACAGACTGTTGTTGCTATCGATAGTGGTGAAATAAAAATGCTGCCGGTTCAGGTTGGCCATCAGCTTCTTGGATTGCGAAGAGGAAACAACGATCAACACCAGCAGATCAATATCGGGGTCGGGCATAGAGCTTCTCCAATGGGATCATCTTGACTGCTTTCATTTTACAACAGATTGGGTGCCATGGCAGGTGAATGAAAACTAGTGCATGGGAATTGCGATGGCTTTCGCTTGGGCTGATGGGCAAATCAATCTGGCGGCAAGTGACTTGACACAACTTTAATATCAATATTGTCCGCCGTTTGTGACAGAGGAAAGTATAAAAAGGGATAGGGTTGGGTTGCCTCGCGGAAAAACAACGTCAGATATTATCTCGGTTATTTGGATGACTTACTTATTGCAGTGATGGATTTGATAGCTGGTTATCCTCATGCGGGGATGGCATTTATCGGCTTTTTTATGATGAGTCAACAATGGCAAGAGAAAAATATTGGAACTGAACTTATTGCGGAGGCTTGCCGTTATCTAAAGAGGGTGGGTTTTTCTGAGGTAAGGCTTGGGTACGCAAAGGGGAATTTCCAAAGTGAGGCGTTTTGGCTCAAGAATCATTTTGAGCAAACCGGCGTAGAAAACCAAGTGGAAAATGATGTGAGCGTTTTTATGCAAAGGCGTGATAAGTAAGCTGGCGGCACCGGAGGAAAGATTAGACAACCTCTAAAAAAGAAACCGTTGTCCCGACTGTACCGGACAACGGTTTCTTTATTTACTTCAAACTTATCCTTGACGAAATCTACGTTTGACCTTGGCTTTAGCCGTCATGGGGTCTTCAAAAATCGTCTTTTATTCCTGCTTGCCGTCCCCGATCCCTCGGGGAATCCATTTCTCCTTGTTTTCCCGCAGACGGTGGACGCCGCCCCCGCGATTATGCAGGTGGTCAAAGCCTTCAGGCTTGAGGAACATCTCTTCGCCTTCCAGCAGCCCGAAGACGCCGCTCTGACCGGGTTCAAGGGTCTCATCCCTGTAGGGTGCAACCAGAGCGGGGTTGATCGGCTCGTAATCGGTAGGCTCTTCGTAGGCGGAGATATAGCCCTCATAGTTGCGCAGGACCACTTTGTGATCGGAGTAGCTCAGCAGGTAATTGGGGTTCAGCGGGATCTTGCCGCCGCCGCCTGGCGCATCCACCACGTAGGTGGGGACAGCAAAGCCGGAGGTGTGGCCGCGCAGGGCTTCGATGATCTCGATGCCTTTCCCAACCGGCGTGCGGAAGTGCCCGGCGCCTTGGACGAGGTCGCATTGGTAGAGGTAATAAGGGCGGACCCGCATCCGCACCAGGTCATGCACCAGCCGGCGCTGGATCAGCGGGTCGTCGTTGACGCCGGCCAGCAGGACGGACTGGTTGCCGAGCGGGATGCCCGCCTTGATCAGCCGGTCGCAAGCTTCGGCCAGCTCGGCCGTGATCTCGTTGGGATGGTTGACGTGGATGTTGAGCCACAACGGGTGGAATTTCTGGAGCATGTCGGTCAGCTCGGGCGTGATCCGCTGGGGCATGAAGACGGGCACCCGCGAGCCGATCCGGACCACTTCGATGTGGGGAATCTCCCGCAGGGCAGTCAGCAGGCGTTCCAACACCCGAGGGGCCAGGGTCAGCGGGTCGCCGCCGGAGAGCAGCACATCGCGGACCTGGGGGGTCCGGCGCAGGTAATCCAATTGGGCTTCAAAGTCCTTGGAGGAGAAGGTTTGGGAGGGATCGCCCACGATCCGGGAGCGGGTGCAATAGCGGCAGTAGCTGGCGCACTGGGTGGTGACCAGCATCAAGACCCGATCGGGATAGCGGTGCACCAGGCCGGGCACGGGGGAATGGGCATCTTCCGCCAGGGAATCGCCCATCTCGCCCGTGAAGGGCGTGATCTCGGCGGCTGTGGGAATGATCTGTTTGCGGACGGGGTCGAGGGGTTCGTTCGGATCAATCAGTGAGACAAAATAGGGGGTGATATCCACCCGGAACAAACCCGGTTGGCTGAGCGCTTTGCGTTCGCTCTCGGTGAGGGTCAGGACCTGTTCAAAATCCTCGATCGAATTCAACCGGTGACTGAGCTGCCAGCGCCAATCGTTCCACTTTTCATCAGGAACGTCCGCAAAGGCTGGTGCTCTCTTTGATGGAAAAGGTAACATTAATTTATCTCCTTTGATTTTGGATCCCTTCATTCTAATCCGGATGTCCAGCTCAGGTCAATCCAGCGCATGCCGCCTTTTTTGCCTGGATTTTAATCGGGTTCCGCTTCAATGGTGTTGAGTTCTCTGAAGAAATAATCCCGGTCTTCCTGGCTTTGGATCTTCCCGCCCGCATCCTCCGCCAGCGTCATGAATCGGGCGGTTTCCATAGGATCTCCGGCGGGATGACAGGCTCTGGCCATGGCTTCATAGGCGAAAGCCAGATCAAAATCGACCAGGTTGTTTTCGAGGGTGACCTGCAGGCAGCGTTCTGCGTGGTAGAGGCAGGGTTCCGCTCTGCCCACCACCGAGTAGACCCGGCTGATCTGCCATTCCCCCCGGGCGATGTTCACCGCCTCACTGGCAATTTCCCAATGATAGCGGGACGCATGGGCGGCGTTGATCATCCGGTCAGTTTCCGCCTGGGTCCGATCGGGTTTTTCCATCAGGTCCCAGGTCAGGTTGAAGAGTTCAATTCCCATCTGGCGATGAACGGTTTGATCCATAGCCTTCCTTTCAGGCAAGGTTATTCGTTAAACATCTCCCCTACGCTGGTGCCTTCATTGGCCCGTTGGATCACTTCGCCCAGCAGCTTGCCGATCGAGAGGACGACCAGCCGGTCGCCGAGGAAAGCCCTCTTCTCTGGCGGGATAGGAACGGTGTTGGTGGTGATGAACTGTTTGACGGGGAGGGCGGCCAGACGCTCGGCCGCATCGTTGGAGAGGATCGGGTGAACGAAGATCATGTAAATGTCCCTCGCGCCGTGTTCTTTGAGGATGTTTACGGCATGGACCATTGATCCGCCGGTGTTGATCTCATCATCCACCAGCAGGACGTCCTTGTCTTTGATTTCGCCGATGACGGTCATGGCCTGAGGGTTGGTGATATCGGAGGTGCGTTTCTTTTCGATGAAAGCCAGGCCGGTTTGCAGCAGGTCCGCATAGACTCGGCCTTTCTTCGCAAAGCCCAGATCGGCCGTGACGACCACCGGGTTGTGCAGGGAAGGGGCCAGTTCCAGCAGGTAATTTTTGAGGATGTGGAACCCGCGCAGGACGTCGCCCGGGATGGAGAAGAACCCCTGGATTTGCCCGGCATGCAGGTCAAAGGTCATGTAGCGGTCGGCGCCGGCGGCCACGATCATATCGGCCACCAGGCGGGCCGTGATTGGTACGCGAGGCTTATCCTTTTTATCCGAGCGGCCATAGCAGAGGTAGGGCACCACAGCTGTGATCCGGCCGGCGGAGTCCAGCTTGAGGGTCTGGATCAGGATCAACAGTTCCATTAGATTACGATGGACGGGGGAAGATGTGGTCTGGATCACATAGCAATCCTGCCCGCGGACGCTGGACTGAAGCTGGACGAAGAGGTTCTCATTGGGGAATTCAATGATATCCCGGCCGCAAAGATCCAGATCGAGATAGTCGGCGATCTCCTGGGAGAGTTCCGGAGAAGCGGTCCCAGCGAAAAGTTTGACATTTCCAAAAAGTAGTTCATGCTGCATGTGAGGCGTAGGCATTAATCCGATCCTTGGTTCTTAAGAATTTTTTGGTTTAACGTCCACTCAGGGCGGAGGACACTCATCAAATGGACGTTGCAGTATTGGCCGTTTTGATAATGGGCTTCCCGGAACATCCCCTCATAAGCGAAACCGGCCTTTTCATAAGCCCGGATGCCGCGCTTGTTCGTGTCATACACCCGCAGCCAGATCCGGTGCAGGTTCAGCGTCTCGAAGCCGTGCCTAAGCAGGAGTTTCATCGTCTCAGTGCCATAGCCCTGGTTCCAAAAGGCTTTTTCGCCGATCATGATCCCGACTTCGGCATTGCGGCAGCGCCAATCGAGGTTGTGATATTGGCAGGTGCCGATCGGGCGGTGGCCGGCAGGTGCATCCTCCGCCTGAATCTCGATGACCATCACATGCTCGGCCGCCGGGAGGGTCATCATGTTCTCATACCAGCGCTCTTCCTCAAACTGCGCCATGGGGTAGGCCAGCATCAGGTGCTCGGTCACTTCCGGGTCATTGACCCAGGTCAGGAACAGGGTGATGTCTTCTTTTTCAGCCGCCCGGAGGCGGATCCGTTCGCCAAAGAGATGGGGCATCTCAGGTCATCTTTGCTTTAGGGGGTGAGGCGGGTGGGGCCGCGGAAGATATAGACCGCTTCACGGATATTGGGCAGGTCCAGGAGGATCATCAGGAACCGGCTCAGGCCAAAGCCAAAACCGCCGTGGGGCGGGGTGCCGTATTTGAAAAAGTTGAGATAATCCTGGATGGGTTCTTCCGTCAGGCCTTTCGCCAGGGCTTGATCTCGCAGGACCGCATAGCGGTGTTCACGCTGCGCCCCGGTGGAGACTTCCAGGCCCTTTCCGAGCAGGTCAAAGCTGCGGGTGGTCCTATCAGCCGGGTCCACCATGTGATAGAAGGGGCGGGCCTCAAAGGGCCAGTCGGTCACAAAGACGTAGTCGTGCCCTTCTTTTTCCTTGAAGTAGCTACCGATCGCCCGCTCCGCTCCCGGATCGAGGTCGTGGAGTTTGTCGGGAGGCAGCTTGTAGCCGATTTCCTTTAATAGCTTGTGGGCGTCGGCCATCTTGATCCGCGGGAAGGGCACGGAGGGCACTTCCAGTTCCACGCCCAGGGTTTCCTTGATGGCTTCACCGTGTTTCCCGGCGACTTTTTCATACGTGTAGGCCAGCCAGCGTTCCATGAAGGCCATCACGTCCTCATGGGAGTCGATCCAGGACATTTCCATATCCACACCGGTGAATTCGGTCATGTGCCGGGAGGTGAAAGAGGGGTCGGCGCGGAAGACCGGGCCGATCTCAAACACATTCTCGAAACCCGCAGCCATTGCCATCTGCTTGTAGAACTGGGGGGATTGGGCCAGGTAGGCGGTCTTTTCAAAATAGGGCAGGGTGAAAAGCTCTGCGCCGCTTTCGCTGGGCGCGCCGACGATCTTGGGGGAATGGATTTCAATGAAGTTGTGCTCGAGCCAGTATTCCCGCATCGCCTGCTCGGCCGTGGTCTGGACTTCAAAGATCAGTTGGTTGACCTCGCGGCGCAGGTCGAGGTAGCGCCAGTCCATCCGGAAATCCTGCTCCGGCAGGTATTCCCCAAATGGCTCGAAGGGCAGCGGAATCTCCGCTGCGCTTTCAACTTTGAGATCCTCCAGTTGAATTTCAATGCCGCCCAGTTTGACGACATCATTTTTGACAACCTTGCCCGTCAGGGTCAGGGCGGATTCAGTGCCGACACCGGAAATCAGCTCGGCCAGTCCGGGGTTGCCTTTTTTCCAATGGGTAACCTGGACCAGTCCGGTGCGGTCCCGGACGATCAGGAACTGCATATTTTTCTGGTCGCGCAGGGTTTGGAGCCAGCCCTGGATGGTCACTTGTTCATCCAGATGGTGGGTTAGGTCTTTGATCAGCGTGCGGTTCATGTTGTTCTTCTCCTGATTATTCTTCTACATCCATGATAACTTAAAATATGCGTCAAACCCAAAAATTTCTAGGTCAATAGTTGCAGCGCTGCCATTGGACTGAGCTTGCGCTGGATCAGATCCTCCAGCGTTTTGGTATAGCGGTCCGGGTCGACGCTTTTTTGCCAGTCCTGCATCACTTTGTCCTGGATCAGGGACTGCAGGTCTTTTTCCAGGCGTTGGGCTTCCTTGACCTGCCAGAGGCCGGTTTGGCGGAGGTAGTCCCCGTGAGCCTGGATAGCTTTCACCAGGTCGGCGATGCCCTGGCCCTCTGTGGCTATCACGGATTGGACGGGCGTCTGCCAGCCCGGGATGGGTTCGGCTGATTTGGCGTGACCCGGCTGAGACTGCCGCAGGTGCTTGCTGGCCAGGGGCAGGCTGCCGCCACCCTGGGCCATTGACAGCATGGCGGAGAGCGCTCGGACCGTGTTTTCAGCACCAGGTTGGTCGGATTTGTTCACCACCAGGATGTCTGCAATTTCCAGGATGCCGGCTTTGATCGCCTGGATGTCATCACCCAGCCCCGGCGCTTCCACCACGATGACCGTGTGGGCGAGCTGGGCGATATCGACTTCTGCCTGGCCCGCGCCGACCGTTTCAATTAGGATCAGGTCGAAACCGGCGCCATCCAGCAGGGTGGTAAAGGCAGCGGTGCTGTGGGCGAGTCCACCCAGAGCACCGCGTGAGGCCATTGATCTGATAAATATGCCGGAATCGCCCGTCAGGTCCTGCATCCGGATTCGGTCCCCCAAAAGAGCGCCGCCGGTGAAGGGGCTGGTGGGGTCAACGGCGATAATGGCAATCTTGAGCTGCTCCCCGGTTTTGGCGTCTTTTCGTAAGGCGCGGGCAAGCTGGTTCACCAGCGTGCTCTTGCCGGTGCCGGGCGCGCCGGTCACCCCGATCAGGTGGGCATCTCCGGTGTGGGGGAACAGGGCGGAGATCAGGTCCTGCCCCGCCGGATCGCCGTTTTCCACGGCGGTCAGAGCTCGGGAAAGGGCCAGTCGGTTTCCCTGGCGGAGAGCTGCTGGGTCGAGGGGGTTCATTTTAATCGGGCTGGGTTTGAAGAGCGGTTTTGATATCTTCGGCGACCTTGGTCGTATCCGTCCCCGGACCGTAAACCGCATAAACGCCATGGGCCATCAACCCAGGGATGTCATTTTCAGGAATGATTCCCCCCACAAAAACTTTGACATCATCCAAACCCGCTTCGGCGAGTTTGTCAATCACGGCCGGCACCAGGGCGTTATGGGCACCGGAAAGGATCGAAAGGCCGACGATCTTGACGTCTTCCTGCAAGGCGGCTTCCGCGATCATTTCCGGGGTCTGGCGCAGGCCGGTATAGATCACTTCCATGCCGGCATCTCTTAGCGCCCGGGCAATAACTTTGGCGCCGCGATCATGGCCATCCAGGCCGGGTTTGGCGATCAGAACACGAATTTTTCTTTCTGCCATTCATATCTCCATTAGGTCGGGTTGCAGTTTAGATTATACCGCGTTCGCTTTTAGGGACGAGGGTGAGCTTGGAGTTAAAGGAAGGAGTTTCAGGCTGGCGGAGTATTTCTCCGCGCTTGAAGTGAACGCTGGGCGATGTGTGAGGGTGGCCGAGCAGGTGCTGAATCAAGAAAGAGCCTGAAATTGGCTCTTTCTGATGGCGGGCGGCCTAATGTGCGATTTCCAGAACGGGAAGGGTCGTATTGGATTTGTGGAATTGATAAGTTTCCACCGCTGAAACACAGAGGATCTCGCCGTAGTAAATTCGGTGGATGTCCTTGTTGGGGTAATGACGGTCAATGGCGACATCCAGGAAGTGGGCGGGGTTGAGGTCGTTGGCGTAGATTTTTTTGCATTCAATTGTCAGCTCGGCCTCTTCATAGACCGGCGCACGGACCTTTTGGGCTTCCTCGACGGTCAATCCGGATTCAGCGATTTTATCGTGATCCCTGCCGGATCGGGTTCCCATCACGGTCAGCCCTTCGTGACAGTCCTTGGGGAAGACAGAAATCGTGAAGCTGTCATATTTCTCCATGAATTTAAAGGTGAAGCGGGAATGGCGGATCGCCACAAAAGCAAACGGCTTGCCCCACATGGTGCCCAGCGCACCCCAGCCGATGGTCATTGCATTGAAGTCATTCTGGACAAAGTCTCCAGCGGTGATCAAGGCCCATTGGTCATGGAAAAGGTGGTGAGGCCTAACGATGAGTTTTCCGATTTCAACTGGTAATCGATCCATATTGTGTCCTTTCTTCGCAAAAATAGTACCATAGGCGAGTTTAAGAAAAGTTTGTGGTGAGAGGCCATCTGGACCCAAGAAGGGATAAATGGGACAATTTGCCTGGGAGTGAACAGTAGAATTTGATTTCGTTATGAAATTGGAATTGTTCCGTTTTTTTACTGCATGATCCAGTTTATCCTCATTATGGAATTTGAAAATTTTGAATTCAGCGGCTGACGCTCAACTCGATAACCGCTGGTGATGTTCGGGTATAATCGAGGCTATGATGACAGAACCCACGGATCGCTTTATCAACCGGGCGGAACAGCCCGAAGATCAGGAAGACCGCTCACTGCGGCCCTCCTTTTTAGGCGAGATGATCGGTCAGGAGCAGGTCAAAGAGAACCTGCAGATCCTGATCGAAGCCGCTAAAATGCGATCCGAAGCCCTCGATCATGTCCTTTTTTACGGCCCGCCCGGTCTGGGTAAGACAACCCTCGCCCATATTTTGGCCAATGAGATGGATGTGGCGATCAAGGTGACCTCCGGCCCGGCGATTGAGCGGGCGGGGGACCTGGCCGCGATCCTGACCAATTTGCATGCCGGGGATATTCTCTTCATTGATGAGATCCACCGCCTGGGGCGCGCCGTTGAAGAGGTGCTTTATCCTGCGATGGAGGATTTTTCGCTGGATATCGTGATCGGCAAAGGCCCGGCGGCCCGTTCAATTAGACTGAAGCTGCCGCATTTCACGGTGGTGGGCGCGACTACCCGCCTGGCCCTGGTCACGGCCCCGTTGCGGGCGCGCTTTGGCGCCGTCTACCGTCTGGATTTCTATGACCAGTCCTCTTTGATCGAGATTGTGCAGCGCGGGGCGGGCCTTTTGAATGTGGCTTATGACCAGCAAGGTCTGGTCGAGATCGCCAGCCGCTCCCGGGGGACCCCGCGGGTCGCCCTGCGGATGCTGCGTCGCGTGCGGGATTTTGCCCAGGTGCGCGCAGATGGCCAGATCAATGGCGAGGTGGCCCAGGCGGCCCTGGACCTGCTGAATATCGATGACCAGGGCTTGGACGACCTCGACCGACGGGTGCTGCTCTGCGTGATTGAAAAATATGATGGCGGCCCGGTGGGGCTGAATACGATTGCGGCTTCGGTGAGCGAGGAGCCGGATACGATCATGGATGTGGTTGAACCGTATCTAATGCAGTTGGGTTTCCTTGAAAGGACCTCACAGGGCCGGATGGCGACCCGGATTGCCTATGACCACCTGGGTTTGGAATTCCGGAATGGGAATTCTCAGCAAAAGCTTTTTTAAGGATGGACGACCCCCGCATGAAAACAAGCGATTTCGATTATGATCTGCCGCAGGAGCGGATCGCTCAGACGCCGATTTATCCGCGCCACAGCTCCCGGCTTTTGGTCCTGGACCGAGCTGCGGACTCTCTGGAGCATACCCGATTTTGGGAGATTGACCGTTTCCTGAATCCGGGCGATCTGCTGGTGATCAACGAGACTCGGGTGATCCCGGCCCGGATCTTTGCGAAGAAGCTGCCGGGGGGCGGCAGGGTTGAACTCCTGCTGCTAGAAAAACAGGACGCCGGCAGCTGGACCGCTTTGGTGGGGGGCAAGGGTTTAAAAGAAGGCCGCAAACTGGCGATTGATGAGGGGCCGGAAGTGACGGTCTTGCAGGTTCTGGACGGCCCGAAGCGGCTGCTGCAGTTCAGCGAACCGATCGAACCCTATTTCGGCAAGGTCGGCCATGTTCCCTTGCCGCCCTATATCCACGAACAATTGGACGACCCCGAACGGTATCAGACCGTTTATGCCAAAGACCCCGGTTCGGCCGCTGCGCCGACCGCCGGGCTGCATTTCACACCTGAATTGATGCAAAAGCTGGAGGAGCAGGGTGTTGGATTTGCCAGGCTGACCCTGCATGTGGGCCTGGACACCTTCGCCCCAGTGACCGAAGCTGACCCGGCGGCGCACAAGATCCACACGGAGTGGTGCGAGCTGACGCCCGAGACAGCAGAACGGATCAACGCCGCCAAGGCCAGAGGCGGCCGGATCGTGGCGGTGGGCACTACCAGCGTGCGCACGCTGGAAACTGCGGCTGGGGCGGCTGGGGCGGGGCAGGTCGTGGCGCCGTTCAGCGGCCCGACCGATCTCTTCATCCTGCCGGGGTTCACGTTCAAAGCGGTAGACGCAATGATCACCAATTTCCACCTGCCCAAATCAACCCTGCTGATGCTGGTGAGCGCATTTGCGGGGCGGGAGCGGATGCTGGCAACGTACGAAACGGCCATCCGGGAATCCTATCGCTTCTTCTCCTTTGGCGATGCCATGCTGATCCTGTAAGG
>WOYY01000075.1 GCA_011620555.1 Anaerolineaceae bacterium
AATCATATTTGTCCACTTATGTGAAGGGGCTGTCCCTTACTTTTGGGACAGCCCCAAATTGCTGCTTCTTTTGATCTGCCGGGTCAGGTATCTATTTTAATTTGGGTTTTGGTCTCTTTGATGAACCCGGCATAAAGGCAATAAAGGTGCTTGATCGGTTCAACCACCAGGCCGAAGATGGCCGGGCCGGTCTGGATGGCGAAATTCACGGCGATCTTGAGCAGGTTGGTCAGGCCCTCGGCGCCGGTGGTCAGCTTATCCCTGCCAAGGACAGGGTGACGATGCCAAAGGCTGTGAACAGGCCGCTGATCAGCGACCCGACGATCGGGAGGACGGCTTCCAGCATGCCGCTGTCAAACCCCGAGTGGTTGACGATGGCGATGATCAGGCGATCACATTGAAGGCCGCGACGACAATCAGTACGATCCGCAGGACTTCCTTCACCGTCTTTTCGCTGGGCTTTTCGGCCGGTTGGGGGTTGCGGTCTTCGATCCTATTCATCAGCGTGGAGTTGATCTCTTTGAGGATGTCCTCCCGGTTGCGGGGGGCAGGTTTTGCCGGGCCTGGTCCAAATAAAGGTCTAGTAATTTCATTTTTCGTTCTCCTTTTCTTCATCCAACAAATGATCCACAGTTGTTGATCGGCTCCACTCCGCGGCCATCTCGCCGAGCACCTGGCTGCCGAAGGCGCTGAGGACGGAGTAACGGCGCGGGCGGGTTGTGTCCGTCCGCCAGCTGCTTTTTCCAGCAGTCCCTGCTCTTCCATCCGGCGGAGCAGGGGGTAGAGCGTCCCCTGATCGACCTGCATGGCCTGGCCTTCCAAACGTTTCATCGGCTCGTAGCCATATTGCTCGGTGTGGAGCTGGCTGAGGACGGCCAGGACGATAGTGTGGATAACACAACACAGTATGTCAAGAAATTTTAAGTTGGACCGATTTGAGAGCTTGGTTGTTAGCTTGAAGCAGGATGATGTTAAAATGGGGGGTATGGAAAATAAAATCATTTTTGAGGACAACCTGCCGGCCCTGCAAGCGATGCCCAGCGAATCGGTGGACCTGATCTACATCGACCCGCCCTTCAACACCGGGAAAGAGCAGGCCCGCAAGCAGATCCGGGTGGAAAAGGCCGAGGACGGGGACCGGATCGGCTTCGGCGGGAACCGTTACCAAACCGAGGTGATCGGTGAGCGGGCTTATCGGGATTATTTTGATGACTATCTGGGGTTTCTTGAACCCCGATTGCTGGAAGCGTACCGGGTGCTCAGGCCGGACGGCAGCCTTTATTTCCACATTGATTACCGGGAAGTGCACTATTGCAAGGTCTTGCTCGATGAGATATTTGGGCGGGAGTCTTTCCTGAATGAGATCATCTGGGCTTATGATTTTGGCGGCCGGTCCAAAACGCGCTGGCCGGCCAAGCACGACAACATCCTGTATTACGCCAAAGATCCAAGCCACTACACTTTCAACCGGGACGAGGTTGACCGGATTCCCTACATGGCGCCGGGCCTGGTGGGCCAGCAAAAAGCGGAGCGGGGCAAGTTCCCGACGGATACCTGGTGGCACACCATCGTGGGGACCAACAGCAAGGAGAAAACTGGCTATCCCACCCAGAAACCGGTGGGCGTGCTGCGCCGGATCGTGGCGGCCTCTTCCCAGCCCGGCGGCCTGGTGCTGGATTTCTTCGCGGGCAGCGGCACGATTGGCGAGGTTTGCCTGGAACTGGGGCGGCGTTTTATCCTGGTGGATAACAATCCTCAGGCGATTGCCGTGATGCAGGAACGGTTTTCAGATGTTCATTCAATTGAATGGGTGGGGGTTCAGCCTCAGTCCGCGTCGTAAAAGAGCGGGTGCCGGCGGAGCCGCCAGGCGATCTCCCGGTTGAGGGTGAGGGCCTGGCCTTTTTCCAGCGGGTTATCAATCCCGCTGAAGTTGACCAGTTGCTCGATGATGGCCTGCACCAGGCGTTTGAGGTCGGCGCTCAGTGCGGACCAGGCGAGCAGCACGCAGGCATGCGGTGAGGCGGGGGCCATGATCATCCCAGGGATGCCCGAACTGATCGCTTCCAATTCCAGGGTTTCTTCCCCTGCCTGTTTCAGAATATGTTCGACCATGCCAACATTGAGTGCGCGGGGGTTGGTGATCGAATCGGCGATCATATAGCTGGAATCCGCCAGATCGGTCTCCACCCGGACGGTCCTGAACGTTTCCAGTTCATCCGGCGCAGCCTGGATCACGCAGATCCTGCCGCATTTCAGGCTGAGCGGGGTGAGGAAGTGGTTCAGGCCCTCCCGGATAGCCGCAAAGAAGGCGTCCGTTTTTACGGGGTCGTTGAAGCGCTCATCCGAGACCGCGACCCAGAAGTTCAGATCCATGGCCTGGGTGTCGAGCGCCCGGCCGGAGCGGATGACGACATGGATTTCCTCCAGGTCGGTATTCTCGGCGGTTTCAAACCGGAAGCGGTAGTCGCCGGGCTGGAGCGCCTGGCTATTGATCCGGGGGTAGAAAAAACAAAGCTCGCCGTGTTCTCCGGTGATGGGTTTGGAGCAGAAGTTACTCTCCAGGGCGCCAGTCTGGGGATCATAGTGGTAGAGCGATTGCCCGCCCGGGGCATGGACCTCGGTGAGCCGCACCTGGCTGAAGGGGTCCTGTGAGCGGGCCGCCAGCAGCAGGGAGACATCGCCTTTTTCCACATGCAGGATGAACTCATCCTCCCTGCGGAAATCCTGGAAGGTCTCAAAAGTCAGGTCCGGGAACTCATCCACCGGCGCTTCGCTCTCCTCAGGGCGGAAACGGGGGTAGAACCGCACCCGGGATTTGACGGCCTCAAAGACGGCCCGGCCCTGGCTCTCCCAATATTCGGCGGAAGAGATCACTAAAATAAAGAAATATTGGTTGATGTGCGGCGAGCATGTCAGGGCCAGCCCCCGGCCTTCCTCCTCCGCGTTCTTGAAGTGCAGGTCATTCAGGAAGCCGGTGATCTCCTGGACCGTGTCCGTGCCGGCCTCCTCCACGTGGAACTCATCAAAATTCGCCATGAATTCGGAAGCGAGCAGATCATTCAGCTCGGCGATGGACATATTTTCCTTCAGCTCACCCCCCACAAGGCTGATCTCAATATTGCCATCTTCGGAATACATATAGACGGAACCGTCGATCTCGAGTTCAAAGCCTTCGACGGGGCGGAAGATGAAGCCGCCGTCTTCAATATCGACTTCTGCCCCGAACTGAAAATGAGACTGTTCGGGATTGGGCTGGTTATTCTCAGGTTGGGAGGTTGGTTCTACCATAATCTCCTGCTCATTCAAGGGCGTTCACTTGTGTGTCTGATTTTACACCAGAAATGGACTTTCCAGCCAAAAGGCGTCCATAATCATTTATACTAAGAAAAACCAGATACTAGAAAGGACTCTCTGGCCTGCTCTGCAGGGCGTCCATTGGAGGCTGATGAAATGGAAGAGCATGCTCTGCCCATCCTCGAATATGACAGCACCCGGGAAGCGATCCTGGAGCCTTCCAGGGTCGTGGACTCTATTGACGCGCCCGAGCATTGCGTGATCTGCTTCTTTGCGGAGGTGGTCGAATCGCTCGTGGAGAACCATGCGGCCAAAGTGCTGGCTTATTCCATTTCGCAGATCGGCAAACACCCGCTTTATGAGATCGACTATCAGGGCCGGCGGCTGGCTTTCTTCCATCCAGGGATCGGCGCGCCGCTGGCCATTGGCCTGCTGGAGGAGGCGATCGCCCGGGGCTGCCGGAAGTTCATCGTTTGCGGCGGCTGCGGCGTGCTGGATCGGTCGGTCGCCGTGGGGCATCTCTTGGTCCCGGAGGCCGCCCTGCGGGATGAGGGCGTTTCCTACCATTACCTGCCGCCCGCCCGAGAGGTCGCCATGAACCCCAGGGCATTGGCCGCCATTGAAAAGGTGCTGCAAAGTCACGGGCTGGACTACCTGCGGACCAAAACTTGGACGACGGACGCCATCTACCGCGAGACCCGGGACAAAGCCGCGGCCTACCGGGCAGAGGGCTGTCTGGCCGTTGAAATGGAAGCGGCGGCCTTCTTTGCCGTTGCCCAGTTCCGGGAGGTGCTGCTGGGGCAGATTCTCTATGGCGGCGATGCCGTCCTGCAGGAAGCCTGGGATGGGCGCAGCTGGTCTTCCCGCGGGGAAATCCGCCGGAACCTCTTTTGGCTGGCGGCTGAGGCCGCGCTGGAGCTTTAGACTGTACTTTGCTCCCGGCAGGGGGTAGACTGCTCTGTGGCTGTTTGTAAGATGATTTAATAGACAAAAAGGAACGCAAATGAGCGATCTGATCGCCAAGACTTTGGACCGAATTGACCAAAACCACAACCCTGAACTGCCGCTGGATGGGGACCTGATCTTGCCTTTTTATGACGGGCTTTCGCTGGTCAACCTCCCGGGGACGGTGGCACGTTTGCTGGACGCCCCCGCTTTTGGGCAGCCGCCGCTGGATGAGTCCCTGTTGAAACCGCTGGGCGGCCCTTATAAGAAAGTGGTGTTCCTGCTGGTGGACGCTCTGGGCTATACCCTGCTCACCAGGCTGATGGCGAGCGTGCCCGGCCTGGTCTGGACTGAACTGCGGGAGAAGGGGGTCTTTGCGCCGATCACCAGCGTCTGTCCCAGCACGACGGCCTCCGCCCTGACGACACTTTGGACGGGCACGGCCCCGGCCTGTCACGGGATCATCGGGTATGAGATGTGGGCCAAGGAATACGGCGTTGTGATGAACAATATCCTCCACTCGCCGGCGATGGCCCGGGGCGACGTGGGCGGGCTGACCCGGATGGGTTTCTCACCGCATGATCTCCTCAACTGCCCCCTGTTCGGCACCCACCTCCTGGAGAACGGCATCCGGCCGACGGCCTTTATCCATTATTCCATTGCCCATTCCGGACTGTCCGTGATGCAGATGGAGGATGTGGACCTTAACCCCTATGTGGATGAAGCGGACCTGAGCATCACGCTGGCCGATTTTCTCAACGGGCGCGCAGGGGAGCGGGACTACGTTTATGTCTATTACAGCGATGTGGATACCCTGATGCACCGTTTCAGCGCGGACGATGAGCGGGTGGACCTGCAGTTCACCGCCTTTTCCGATCTGTTCCGCAAGGGGTTCCTGGACCGGCTTTCCCCTGAAGTGGCGGAGGAGACGATCCTGATCCTGGCGGCCGATCACGGCTCCAAGCTGACGGAGATCGATCCCCGCTATGACCTGGCCAACCACCCGGAACTGAAGTCCTACCTGGTGATGCAGCCGACCTGTGAACACCGGCTGACTTTCTTCTACACCAAACCTGGGATGGCTGACGCCGTCCGGGCCTATATCGAGCGGACCTGGCCGGGAGAGTTCCTGGTGCTGGAGTCGCAGGCCGCGCTGGAAGCGGGCCTGTTCGGCGAGGGCGGGATAAAAGAACAGGCTCCCGACCGGGTGGGCGATTTGATCGCCGTGGCCCGGGGGGGAGCCTATTTCTGGTGGGCGCCGACGCCTAACCACATGCTCGGCCGGCATGGCGGACTCAGCCGGGAAGAGATGCTGGTGCCCTTCCTGGCCGTGCCTTTGGGCCGTTAGGCGTCAGCGCTTTCTGAAACCTGCTTCAGCGGCATTTAGGCTGAGGTCAGGTAGCGGTTTAATTCCCAATCGGTGACATGGGTGCGGAACTCTTCCCACTCCGTCATCCGGGATTTAAGGAAGGCTTCCGTCAGGATGCTGCCCAGAGCGGAATGCAGGACGCTGTCTGACTCGAAGGCGACCAGGGCTTCAAAGAGGGAGCCGGGCAGCATTTCGATGCCCAGGTCGATCCGCTCTTCATCCGTCAATTCGTAAACATTCATCTGGTTCAAGGGCTTGGGGCAGGCCAGGCCCTTTTCGATTCCATCCAGGCCAGCGGCCAGCATGACATTGAAGGCCAGATAGGGGTTGGTGGAGGGATCAGGGAAGCGCAGTTCCAGCCGTACGGTCTTGGGATTGTTGGCCATCGGCTGCGGAATGCGGATCAGGGCGGAGCGGTTCACCTGCGCCCAGCCGATATAGACGGGGGCCTCATAACCGGGCACCAGACGCTTGTAGGAGTTGACCGTGGGGGCGACCACGGCGGTCAGCGAGCGGGCGTGGTTCAGAACGCCGGCGATGTATTGGTAGGCCAGGGGGGACAGCTTGAAGGCGTCATCCCTGTCATAGAACAGGTTGTTGCCGTCCAGGTCGAAGATTGACTGGTGGCAGTGCATGCCGGAGCCGTTGATGCCGTAGACGGGCTTGGGCATGAACGAAGCGATCAGCCCGTGCTGGGCGGCGATCGCTTTGACGGCGTATTTGAGCGTGAGCACGTTGTCGGCCGTCTTCAGGGCGTCCGCGAAGCGGAAGTCGATCTCATGCTGTCCCAGAGCGACCTCATGGTGGCCCATTTCGATCTCAAGCCCCATCAGGCTGAGGGCGTCCATTAGCTCCGTCCGCACGCGGACAGCCTCGTCATTGGCGGAGAAATCGAAATAGCCGCCGATGTCGTGGGGGACGGGGTGAACGGTCTCGTTGCCGTTACGCAGGAACAGGAAGAACTCCGGCTCGGGGCCGATGTTCAGGATCCATTTGCGGTTCTCCTTCAGGCTGGCCAGGCGCCGCTTGAGGGAGCCGCGCGGGTCGCCATCAAAGGGTTCGCCATTGGGGTGGTAGATGTCGCAAAGGATCCGGGCGCGTTTGAATTCGTCCGGCGACCAGGGCAGGATCGCGTAGGTGTCCGGGTCGATGACCAGCTGCATGTCGCTTTCCTGGATCCGGGCAAAGCCTTCCACAGAAGAGCCATCAAAGAAAATCCCGTTATCCAGGGCCGAGGGGACCTGGTTGATGGGCAAGTCTACGCTCTTGACCACGCCGTTCACGTCCGTGAACTGGAACGAGACGAACTTGATCCCATCTTGCTTAATTCGTTCTAAAACATCATTTTTATCCATAACATCCTCCAGTAGAAACACGAATCAGAATTTTCCAAAGAGCGCACAATTTAAGCTAAGGTACCCGAACTTAGCGCCGGGAAAGGTTTTCCTGGCTTGCTCACTATGGCTGCTTTGGCCTGCTTGTCGCCAAACAGTTTTGAACATCCATTTTGGAAAAGAGAACTTAGACCCGTGTTCAGGCCCAGGAGGCATCCGCTGATCTATCGATTTTCCCCGGTGGAAACCGGGTTAGCACTTCCTTCGCAAGAAGGAACCTCCACCTCGTTATCTCGGCCCTGGAGGGGGCGAGACTCAGCCGCTTGTTTCTTTTTATTCAGTTGGGGGTGAGATTTAAACTTGAAGCGTCATCCATCCCAAAAGGAAGGATTAATTGGGTTATTTATAACATTTTTTAGCGCAAGAGTCAGGTGATTTTGGTTAAGAAATGGTAAAAGGAATCCAGCAAAAGGAATCCAGCCTCTTGACATAGAACAGAAGTTCTGTATAATATAGAACATAAGTTCGGTTATGGAAAGAGAGTATAAAATGGACCTTCCCCAAATCTTATCAGACACTTTTAGCCCTCCATTAAAAGTCCTGCCCGGTATGCGGGTGGGCGATCGGGCTGTTCATCCAAAGTCAGAATCAATTCGCCGGCGGAAGACGGCCGTGACGGTCAATTCACTGATGGAGGCCCTTGAACCGCTCCCCCAGCAGGCTGTCCTTTTGGGGCGCTGTGCCGATGGGCTGCCCTTCCTGATGGCGCTGGGGGACCCGGAACTCGGCGCGATCCTGATCTCCTGCGAGCAGGGGCATGGCAAGACCCATCACCTCCAAAGCCTGGTCGATTCTGCCCTTCAGACCCATTCCCCCCGCCAGCTGCAGGTTGCTGTGCTGACTCTCAACCCCACTGAATGGACCCGGCTCACCGGGCGGGCAGCGGTGCGGAACTATCTGCAGGGGGTGGCCGCCTGGTATGACCCGCAGGCCGTGGCGCTGATTGCCAGCCTGACGGAACTGGCGGAATCCCGCCGGGAGGGGCGGCAACGCGGGCCGGACGTCCTGCTGGCGCTGGACGATCTGCCGGCTCTGCAGGACCTCCCTTGGGAAGCCCAGGTGAATCTGCGCTGGCTGCTGGAATACGGCGCGCAGTCGGGCATCTGGGTGGTGGCGACGGTCAATGCCGCCGAGGTGGTGGATTTCCGGTATTGGATCGAGACTTTCCGCACCCGGATTTTGGGCCGGGTGGGGGATGAGGCTGCGGCCGAGGTCCTGGCATTGAACGAAACCGAGGCGATGAAGAACCTTTCCCCCGGCGAATTCCGGGCCTGGACGGGCGCGGAATGGGTTGGGTATACCCTGCCCCTGTTGGGCGAAGTGCGGACGAGGGAGGGTTAGGATGGAGATTGGCCTGCTCTGGTTTGATAATGACCCCGCGGCTGATTTGGCCAGCAAAATCTCCCGGGCGGCGGAATATTACCGGGTGAAATATGGCGAAGACCCCAACCTATGCTTCGTGCACCCCAGCATGCTGGCGGACCACAAGCGGTCCCGGGCTGGCACGGTGGCGATCCGTTCCAACAGCACCGTCCTGCCCCATCATTTTTGGATAGGTGTCCAGCAATAAAATCAACCAACCCCTGACTCCTTCGGTGGGCACCTATTCAAACAGCCAGGCTGCTCTGGTTTGCTGAGTTGTTGTTCCTGCGTAGGAAGAAATTTGCCATCCGGCAGCCTGGCTGAAGCAAAAAGCATCCCCCAGTCTTAGGGATTGGGGGATGCTGCGTCTTCTGCTTTTTGCGAGAGGTCCCGAGGCTTCGGCCTGGGATAGGCCGCGAGGTCGGGGAGGGTCAGCTTGCGGTAACCGTAGGTGTTGAGCACCACCGTCCGGCCGACTTTGGTTTCAGTCTTCACGCCCGGCCGGTAAAAATGGATGTGGCCGTGGATGTGAAGGGTTGGCTGAAAGGTTTCGATCAGCCAGTTGAAAGCCTTGACGCCCTGATGGGCTGGGTCATTGTCATCGTGGATGCCCCAGGGCGGGGCATGGGTGACGAAGATATCGAGATAGCGGCCATAGCGGATCTTGTTCCACATCAGTGCGGGCACCAGATGGAACACCATCGACCACATCTCCGCCTGGGTGTATTGGTATCTGCCCCGGTTGTAGACCAGCGATCCTTCGATCCCTGCCAGCAGCAGGCCGGTTTTGGGGTCCTGAACGACTTTCTTATGCAAGTCCACAGCGCCCCAGGGTTCGGTGCGCGACCCGCCGACGCCATATTCCACGGTTTTGGCGTGGTTGCCGCGGACGAAATACAGGGGAATATCGAGGGTGCTGATGATGTACTCGAGATAATAATATGAAAGGTCCCCGCTGCTGACGGCCAGATCCATATCCTTGAACCGGTCCTTGATCTGGGGACTGTAGATGATGGGGATCTCTTTGTCGCTGACCGTTAACAATTTCATAATCTCATTGTAAGGCATAAAAAACAAAAATGTTAGTTGGTTCTTATTCCCCCAGGGCGACGGCCAGGGCGATGGCCTTGGTGCGGTCGTGACTGATGCTGACAGACCACTCCTTTAATCCCAGTTTATCGGCGACCAATTTGGCGTTGCCGTGCAGCTGGACGGTGGGCTGGCCGGTGGGCAGGTGGATGATCTCGATATCGCGCCAATGGACAAAACCGATCCCCGTCCCGAGCGCTTTGGAGACGGCCTCCTTGGCGGCAAAGACGCCGCTGAGGGCGTCATTGTTGTCGCGGGACTGGGCGGTTTCAGTCTCCGTAAACACCCGCTGGATAAAGCGTGCGCGGATGGCCGGGCGGATTTCCGCCAGGCGGGAAATTTCAATGGTGTCGATTCCGCTGCGCAGGGTCATGGTCACGGCCCTGCCACCGCGATCGCGAGCTTTTCAGGGTCGAGATAGCGGCGGGTGGCTTCGAGGATCTCTCCGGCGGTGACGGACTGGATCTTGGCGGGATACCGGAGGAAGTAGTCCAGACCCAGGTCGAATCTTTCCATGTTCAGCAATGAAACGGCGACGCCGCCGTTGGACTCGAGCATTAGCGGCAGGCGGCCCAGGAAGAGGGATTTGCTGTCGTCCAGTTCCTCAGCGCTGACCGGTTCGGCGACGAAGCGCTGGATTTCGGCCGTCATCAGGTCAATCGCCTGGTCCACATTGCGGGGGTTGACTCCGGCGACCATCTCCCAGGCCCCCGGCCCGAGGCTGGAGGAAAGGGAGGAATAGACATAGTAGGCCAGCCCGGAATCTTCCCGAACGCTCTTGCCCAGCCGCCCCATCATCCCGAATTCCCCAAGGATGTTATTCCCAATCAGCAGGGGGAAGTAGTCCGGCGAGGGCCTTTCCGGCGCCTGGCAGCCCATGTCAATATCCGCCTGGGATTTGCCGGGGATGGCAAGGCTCTTGCGCGCCGCCTGGCTGATCGGGTCCAGAGGCGGCAGTTCCGGCAAGGCTTCCTGATTGGGGTTGACCCAATCCCCCAGCGCGGCCTTGACGGCCTCCACTGCGGCTTGGGGGTCCACCGCGCCAACGATGGCGATCGTCAGCCCTTGGGGTCCGTAGGTGCGCCGGTAGAATTGTTCCAGGTCTTCGCGTTCGATGGCCTGGACGGTCTCAAAATAGCCGTCATCCGGCCGCTCGTAGGGGTGCCCGGCATAGATGATCTGATCAAAGAGCAGGGAGGCCATAGCCGCGGTATCCTGAGCGCGGATAGCCAGGCCGGTGAGCATCTGCTTCTTCAGGCGGTTGAATTCCCGCTCCGGGAAAGTGGGGTTGCGCAGGCAGTCCGCCAGAAGGCCGAGAACCAGGTCCAGGTCTTCGCTGAGGGAATGGGCGCTGAGGGAGGACGTGAGCGTGCCGGAGGCGAAACTGATCCTGGCGCCCACGGATTCGATCGCATTGTAAAGCCCCTGAAAATCGTGATGCTGTGTGCCGGAGGTCAGGCTGTTGGCGGTCAGATAGCTCAGGCCCAGTTTTTCATCCGGGTCAAAGAGGCTCCCGCTGGGGAAATAGCCCCGGATGGATAGGGTCGGGCTGTTGAAGTTGGACCGGGCCAGGATGGTGATCCCGTTGGGGAGGGTTTCCCGGGTGATGTCATCCGGGCTGGGCATGGCCGTGGTTTGGGGGGTGAAGGGTGCCTTGTTCATAGTTAACTTTGACTTTCTTCTGGCAGGTAGAAACCAACCACCCGATTATCCGGGTTCAGCGCGCTGCGGGCGATCCGCAGGACCTCGTCCGGCGTGACGCGGGCCAGGTGGTTGACGTAATTTTCGAACCAATCGTAATCGGCGAACATTTCCGGGTAGCCGAGCCAGAAGGCCTGGTTGGAGATATTTTCGCTGCTGTAGGCGAAGAGGGCTTTGGCCTGCTTGATGGCTCGGGCGATCTCCTCTTCGGTGACGGGCGAATCCATGACCTTCTTCAGTTCATCATCCACGGCCCGCAGGACTTCTTCCGGAGTGCGGTCGGGATGGACGGTCAGGTTGATGGCATAAAGATAGGGGTCGTGAGTGGCCTGCAGCGTGCCAAAGCAGGATACGGCAATTTCCCCTTCCACCAGGGCGCGGTAGAGCCGGCTGGTCTTATTGGTTGTGCCGCCCGAGCCGAACATATTCAAGCTGCTGGGGCCGGTGAGCAGGGAGTCCAGGACTGTCAGCCCGAAGAAATCCAGGTCGCTGGCGCTGGGCGCCCGATAGGAAATCTGAACATAGGCTGTCTGGCCGGGACCGCCCACGGTCACCCGCCGTTCACCGCCCAGAGGCGTTTCAGCCGGAAAATCCACCTGCGGCGTGCCCTGGGTGGGGATCGCGCCGAAATGGGCTTCGATCTTCGCCCGCATCTCGCTGATCTCAAAATCCCCGGCCAGCGCGAGGACGGCATTGGCGGGGTCATAGTAGCGCTTGTAATGCTGATAGAGTTGGTCGCGGGTAATCGTTTCGAGGTCACCCTTCAACCCGATCACCTCGTAGTGGTAGGGGTGCCGGTCGAAGGCGGCTGCCTGGATAGCCTCATTCAGCAGGAAGTAGGGCTGGTTTTCATTGCCTTCCCGTTCTGAGATGACCACGGTCCGTTCAAGATCCACCTCATCCGGCAGGAATTGGCTGTTGACCATCCGGTTGGCTTCCAGAGAAAGGCTGAGGTCCGCCATCGCCGCGGGCAAGGTCTCGAAATAGGTGGTCCAATCGAGGTAGGTCATCGCGTTCCAGATGCCGCCGACGCGGGAAATTTCCCGGTCCAGATAGCCGGCCGGGAATTTCTCGGTGCCCTTGAATTGCATGTGTTCGACCCAGTGGGAAATGCCGGTGATCCCGGGGTGTTCGTTGCGGGAACCCACTTTGTACCAGACCCAACTGCTGATGATCGGTGCGGTGTGGATTTCCTTGAGGTGGACGGTCAGCCCGTTGGGCAGGGTGTCAAAATGGGTTTGATTGGTCATAGAGTTCTCAAAGTGTTGAAATGATTGCGGATGGACTATTCTGAAACTGGGTCAATCCAGTATAATGCAGAGGATTTAACTCCACTTTATTATATGCCATAAATCAAGCCCATCGGCTTGTTTTTTGAGTGAGGTGACGCTTGACAAAGCCTGAACAAAATTCCCATCTGGTCGCCGTGATCGGTGCAGGGCCGGCCGGCCTCTATGCTGCGCAATATTTGGCGCGGGCCGGCGTCCAGGTTGCGCTCTTTAACCGCGATATCAAGCCGGGCGGCCTGGCGGAATATGGGATTTTCCCCGATAAACACAAGATGCGCCAGGGTTTAATGCGCCAGTTTGACCGCATTCTGAATATGCCCAACGTCCGCTATGTGGGGAATGTGACGATCGGGCAGCAGGGCGACCTGAAACTAGACCAGCTTCGCCAGGCCGGTTTTCAGGCGTTCATGGTCACGGTCGGCGCGCAGATGAACCATTGGCTGGGCCTGCCGGGTGAGGACCTGGCCGGAGTTTACCAGGCGAATGATGTGGTCTTCCATTACACCCAGCTGCCGGAGAAGGCCGGCTGGCAGCCCGAGATTGGCGAGAATGTGGGCGTGATTGGGATGGGGAATGTGATGCTGGACATCGTCCATTACCTCAAGGAGGCGAAGGCGCCCCGCCGGGTGACGGCCTTTGCCCGCCGCGGGCCGACCGAAGTGAAATTTGATAAGCAGACCCTCGAGCCGGTGGCCAGCTGCCTGGACCTGGCGGAAATCCGCGCCGCTGTGGATGAGGCCGCCCGGCAGACGCAGGAGGTCGGCAAGGATGTGGAAGCGTTTTATGAGCTTTTGGCGCAGGCCCGGGAGAATGCCGAGGACTGCGATTCGGGGATTGATTTTGGACTGAAGTTCCTGCGCTCTCCGCGCCGAATCCTGGGCGATGCTCAGGGGCGGGTGCGAGCGGTGGTCTTCGAGGTCAACCAGCTGGTCCGTGAAGGGGATCAGATCAAATCCCGAGGCACGGGTCAGTTGGAGGAAATTCCTCTGGATACGGTGATCTTCTCGATCGGTTCCAGGGTGGATGACGGTTTTGGCCTGCCGGTGGTCCAGGGGCATTTCGCCACCACCGACGCCCCACGCTACCCGGTGGATGGCATTTCTTATGAGATTTATAACCCGGAACTATGCGCGCAGTGCGAGGACATCTTCGTCAGCGGCTGGGCCAGAGTGCCGGGCGAGGGGATTGTCGGCCTGGCCCGCAAGGATGCGGAGCGCGGCGCGCGAGCCGTCCTGGGCTACCTGGATACTTTGCCCGCAAGCGCGCTGACTGCTGACCAGGCGGTCCAAAAATTGCCGCCGGTGGAGGCGCGCCTGGTGAATCTTGAGGATTTGAAAAAGCTGGATGCCGTGGAACAAAAAATGGCAGCCTCAAAGGGTCTGCCGGCTTTTAAGTTTGGAACTCGAGAGGAGATGCTGGACGCGATCGATCAGGCCTGACTCGTCTGAGTGAGGTGGGGGTTTTCAGGCGTCTGTTTTTCGGCGGGTTTCTTTTCATTGACCTGTTTGGATTTGCCGGGGCGGGTGTTTTCATCCTCGGGGTGGCGGTAACGGATGAGCAGCAGGAAGCCCAACGCGATCGTCGCCATTCCCACCGCGACGCCGCGGGCTTGCAGCGGCCCAAAGAACACATCGGGGAGACGGTGGCTGCCGAGGCCGAAGATATCCGCCATCGCCGTGAACACGCAGATCACATAGCCCGTGCTGACGACCCGGCTACCGAGGTCCGCCGCAATGGTTTTCTTCCCATTGGGCCAAAAAGCGTTCAAGGTCAGGTAACTGCCCAACACGATAGCCCCCAGGCCGATCAGGAAAACGGAAATCTGCACAAAGCCGATCACCCGGCTGCGATCCAGATTGAAAAGGCTGGGCCGCACGCCCAGAAGGAAGATCAGATAGCCAAAGACAACCATGGTCAGGCCCAGTTTGATCCGTCCCCTGGGGAAGGGGGATGGGCCATTGGCTTTTTTTTCGTTGTCGGCCAGCAGGACTTGTCTGTTATTTTTATCTTCTGTGGGGTCGTTTGTGGGTTTTTCAGTCATGATGAAGGTAGATTCTTTTGCAGGATCCGGTGCCAGTTACCGCTGAAGATCCGGGCAACATCCTCTTGATTGTAACCCTTTTTCTTTAAAAGGGGGGCCAACTTGGTGAGATCTGCGATGGAATCCAGGCCCAGGGGGACAGATTCGACGCCGAATCCGCCATCGAAATCCGTGCCCAGGGCGACATGCCGGGTATCGCCGGCCAGCTGGCAGACATAATCAATCTGGGCGACAATGAGGTCCAGGGACATGGCCTCCCGGCCGCCGCGGCTGCGCCACTGCCAATCCAGAAATCCGTTCAGGGGCACAATACCCATCACGCCGTCCCGCTCGATCAGCGGGTGGATGGTGGCGTCTTTCAGGTGGCGGTTGGTGGGGATGTCCTTGATGAGCGCTTCGGCGTTGGCGTGCGAGGCGATCACCTGTCCGGAATAGTGATCGAGGGCCTGCCGGGCGGATTCGTGATCCATGTGGCTGATATCCAGGATGAAGCCTTGGTCCGCCATCCGGTCGAGGAGTTCACGGCCCAGTTTGGTCAGCGGGCCAGGTTCCCGGGTGCCGCCGCAGTAACGGTTGCCCGCCCAAGCGGGGCCGATCAGGCGCAGGCCCCATTCGAACCAATCCGCTACTTCGGCCGGTTCCACCACGCCCTCAGCGCCTTCCATCAGGACCACAATCCCGGTGGGCGGGGCGGGCAGAGTCTCATCGGCATCATAAGCCTCCCAGGCCTGCCAGTGGACGGCCAGGTCGGCTTGGGAGCGGATCAGCCGGAAATCGCCCGGGTGGGAATCGGTCAGACGATAGTAGGCATCCAATTGTTTGCGATAGACGGAGTGGGCCTGTTGCGGGGTTTCGTAGTTCTCAACCGGATATTTCCCTTCATCCAGGCGACGGGGGTTGGCAAAGAGGGTGCCAAAGACGATGGCGACCTTGCCCTGAATGTATTCAGGCCGGCCAAGCAGGGTATTGCCGTTGTAGGCTGGAACAGGGCCGCTCTTTTCAAGGTTTCGGGTCTCGAAGGCTGAGCGGGTGTAATCCCGCGCCAGGTTGACCATATTCCAGGCCAGGTCTTCGTGAGAGTCAATGATCAGTGTCATGGGATGGCTTTGCTTTAAATGCATGGCGCACCGGGCAAACCGGTGCGCCTTAGGGTTTCAGAAATTAAGCTTCTTCCTCGGGTTCGCTGGCTTCTTCGACAGCTGCTTTCTCGACAACCGCTTCTTCGACAGCTTCATCGGCCTCCTCGACAACAGCCTCAGCGACCTCTTCAACAGCGGCAACTTCTTCCGCAGCCTCTTCGACTTCAGCGACAACGTCTTCAGCTTCGACAACCGCTTCCTCGGCAACTGTTTCTTCGACAGCTGCTTTTTCGGCAGGCTCTTCAGCGGTTTCCTCTTCCGGAACGGAATCGGTCATGCTGTCAACGTCAAATTCTTCGGTCAGGGTTTTCCAATCCAGGTCGGTGTAGGCGGGGGAATCCACGCGGCGCATGCTCAGTCCGATTCGGTGGGTATCCTCTTCGATCTTGATGATCCGCAGGGTGACGACATCCCCTTCGTGCAGGACCTCTTTGGGATGCTCGATCCGGCGTTCGCTGATCTCGGAGATGTGGATCAGACCTTCAAGGTCGCCTTCCAAATTGTCGAGGAGCAGGCGGGCAAAAGCACCGAAGTTGGTCAGACGGGTGATCCGGCCTTCGACGAGCTGACCTTCGGTCAGCGCGGCGACCTGGTCTTCCCAGGGATCGTCCTTGAGGCGGCGGATGGAGAGGCCAATGCGTTTGCGCTCGGCATCAATGCTGATCACTTTCACTTTGACTTCCTGCCCGACCTCCAAGACCTCACTGGGATGATTGATATGTTCCCAGGAAAGCTCGGAAAGGTGCACCAGGCCATCTGCGCCGTTGATATTGACGAAAGCGCCAAAGTCGGCAAGGCTGGTCACCCGGCCCGTGCGGATTTCGCCCTCTTTCAGCTCGTCGATCACGCGTTCCTTGATGGATTCGCGGGTCTCGCTGCTGGCAGCCCGTTCCGAAAGGATCAGGCGGCGGCGGTCACGGTCAACTTCGATCACACAGACTTCAATGGTTTCACCAACCATTTCGCTGTAGCGTTCCTCGGGAGAATTCCCGGTGATGGTCAGTCGACGCCCCAGGCCAATTTGAGAAGCGGGGACAAAGCCGCGAATGGTGCCCAAGGGGACCAACAGGCCGCCCTTGTTATACCCTTCGATCTTGGATTCGAAAGAGTCTTCCGATTCCATGAGTTCTTCAGCTTTTTGCCAGTTCTCTTCTTCCAGGGCACGGTTATAAGAAAGGATCAGGTTACCGTTTGAGTCCTCTGGCGTAACAACATAGACGGTGATCTCTTCGCCTTCTTCCAAAGCGTTGCGAGTGGCTTCATCAATTGAATCAAATTCTTTACCAGCAATGATTCCTTCTGATTTTGCACCAACACTGACGAGGATCTGTCCGTTGTTAATACTGGCGATAGTTCCTTTACGGATTTCGCCACGCTTGGGAAAGTCAATAATGAGACCTTCCGCTTCCAGTAGGGCTTCCATTTTATTGGTTGGCTGTTCCTGGCTTTCTTCTTCCCCCTGGGTTTTCATAACATCATCTTGGTTCATAAAATACATAACTCCACAGTTGAATTTTCAAACTGATTATAAGGGTTAAACATCAACTTGGCAATACTCAATTACCCCAGGATTGCCACGGAAAACCCTGGTAACCAATTTGATTAATTTTACCGTAGCTTGGGCGGTTGTCAAATGCGATTAACCCATTAACTTTCGTTGTCATCCTCCGGCAGGATTTCCCGAATCTGGGTTCGCGGGTCTGGCGGGCCGACGATGCCCTTCTCTTCCATCTTGTCGATCATCCGCGCCGAGCGAGTGTAGCCGATCCGCATTTTGCGCTGGAGCAGGGAGATGGAGGCCTGGCCTTCTTCCCGGACGATGTCCACGGCTTCGTGGAACTTCGGGTCGAGGTCGTTCTCCTCTTCCATCTCCTCCCAGAGCGGGGTTTGCTTGAGCGCCACGCCGTGGTGGTCAGTCTGGAAGGCGGCGGATTGGTCGGGGCGTTCCGGCGCGTTCTGGCTGACGGTGAAGCCCCGCCAATAAGCGGCCAGGCGGTTGATTTCCTGATCGGAGATGTAGGCGCCCTGGATGCGCACCGGGGCGGCGGCATCCGGCGCCTGGAAGAGCATGTCACCCCGCCCCAGCAGGCGCTCGGCGCCGGGCTGGTCGAGGATCACGCGGCTATCGACCGAGGAGGCGACCGCAAAGGCGATCCGGGCGGGGAAGTTGGCCTTGATCAGGCCGGTGAGGATGTCGATTGAAGGCCGCTGGGTGGCGATGATCAGGTGGATGCCGGTGGCGCGGGCCAGCTGGGCCAAGCGGGTGATGGAACGCTCGGTCTCGTCCGGGGCCAGCATCATCAGGTCGGCCAGCTCATCAATCACGATCACCAGATAGGGCAGGGGCTTTTCGCCCTCGGCTTCGCGCATGGCGTTGTAATCGGCGATGTTGCGGGTGTGCGATTCGGAAAATTTGCGGTAACGGTTGTCCATCTCGCGCATCATCCATTGCAGCGCGCCGACGACGTGCTCGGCTTCCACGATCACCGGGGAGAGCAGGTGCGGGATGCCGTTATAGCCGGTCAGCTCCACCCGCTTGGGGTCCACCAGGATCAGGCGCAGCTGGTCGGGCGTCATATTCAGCAGGAAGCAGGTCAGGATGTCATTGATGCAGACCGACTTGCCGGCGCCGGTCGTCCCGGCGATCAGCAGGTGGGGCATGGCGGTCAGGTCGGCCGCAACCGGGTTGCCGGAGACGTCTTTGCCCAGGGCGACTTTCAGCGGAGAATTTAATTTTTCATAGGCGTTGCTCTGGATGATGTCCTGCAGCGCCACCAGGGCCACCTGGCGGTTCGGCACTTCGATGCCGATATAGCCTTTGCCGGGCACCGGAGCCTGAATGCGGATCCGGGAGGCGGCCAGCGCCAGGGCCAGGTCATCGGCCAGGGACGTGATCTTGGAGACGCGGACCCGGGTCTTGCCGTTGCGCGTCTCGACAAAATCGGGTTCGATGCCGAAGAGCGTGATGGTGGGGCCGCGCTTGATCTCCACGACATGGGCCGGCGCGCCGAAGGAGCGCAGGGTCTCTTCGATCACCCGGGCGCGCTGGCGGTCGTTTTCGCTGTCATCTTCGGGCTGGACTCCCGGCTCCAAAATCTCATGGATATCCGGCAGAACCCAGACGGGCTGGCTGGGCGGGTTATGGTTGGGGAGCTGAGTCTGGTCTACTTTACCGGGAACAGCGCTGGCGGGCCTTTGGGCGGGCGGGCGGCTCGTTTGGCCGGGCGCTGCGTCGGCTGGCTGGGCAGGCGCAGAAGGCGCGGAGGGAGCGGCTTTTTTGCCCCAGCGTTCTTCAACGAACTGGGCAATCGCTTCGTAGGCCTTATAGATCAGGTTGCCGAGGTTCTTGAGCAGGCTGGCTATGGAAAGGTCAAGCATCAAGATCAGACTGATGAGCAGCCAGGCGATCAGGGCGATCACCGCACCCGGCTTGCCGAGCGTGCGCACCAGGGTGATCTTGAAGAACGCGCCCACATAGCCGCCGCCCGTGCCGAGTTTGGCCTCTGGGAAGCCGCCGTCAATGAAGAGATGGAACCAGGCGGTGAGGTTGATGAAAAAAAGCAGGAACCCAACGATCCGTTCTGCGGAAAGCTGGGGCAGCTTATCCATGTTGGGCAGGAGCATCCAGGCGCCGATGCCGGCCAGGGTCAGCGGCAGCAGGTAGATATCCCAGCCCATCGCCATGCTGAGGTTTTTAACCCACCAGCCGGTGATGCTGCCCGTGGTCTGCGTGAAAAGGCTGACCAGGGTCAGCAGACCGATCAATAGCAGGATGATGCCGAAGATGTCGATCCGCCTTTGCGGCGGAATACGGGCCAGGATCGGCTCTCGTTTGACCTGTTTGGCGCTGGGTTTGCTTGTCCGCTTTTTTGAGCTTGGTTTCTTTGAGGTTCGACGAGCCATGGGTTTCTCCTGAAGGCTGTAAACAGGGTCCTTCTGGAATGGATTATAGCATAGCCCCCTTTCCAAACCAGCCTTTGAATGGCGGGCGGGTGCTTTCTGGTGGGTGATCAATAACGACAAAAGAGGTGAATTTCTGCGCGTTCCTTTGCCTTGCCGACTGTTTTAAAACCTGTTATAATATTTTCGCTACCCAGATTTTATTAAATCAGCTGAGAAATCGCCCATATTTATGTCTCGGTTGATGCGTGAAAGTTTGTTTCCCTAATGTCCTTTTCTAAAAATGGCACATTTTGCCAAAATGGCATCAGCGTACGGTGGGCGGCGCGCGGAATAGTCCTGGATTGATCGAGAGGACCTCTGCGTTCTTTCAAAACTTGTCGTATTAAATCAATTGTTTATTCATTGACCTTGAGGGGCAATCCCATATTCTATGGCGCCTTGGAGATATTAAAAAGAAGAGAATAGTAAGACTATGGATATTTTAGGTTTAGAAAAGAAATCACTGACTGAATTACGATCAATGGCTACCGAGATGGGGCTCACCCGACCGCAGCGCAGCAAAAAGGAAGCTTTGATCCTGGACCTGGCCAGAGCAATGGGCGAATCGGAAGGCCTTGAAATTCGCGGCGGCGTTTTGGAGATTATGAACGAGGGGATCGGCTTTCTCCGGCAAGACTATCGGGTTGGCCCGGAGGATGTATATGTCTCCCAGGCCCAACTCCGCCGCTATGAATTGCGATCCGGTGATATGGTGATCGGCCATGTCCGCCCCCCCCGGGAATCCGAACGTCATTATGGTTTATTAAAAGTTGAATACATCAACGGCCTGAGCCCGGATGAAGCCCGCCGCAGGCCCCGTTTTGAAAAACTCACTCCCATTTTCCCCAGCCAGCGCTTTAATCTCGAATACGACCCCACTGTTTTATCCACCCGGATCATCAACCTGATCGCGCCGATCGGCCGCGGCCAGCGCGGGATGATCGTTTCACCTCCCAAGGCCGGCAAGACCACCATCCTGAAAGAGATCGCTAACGCCATCTCTGTCAACCACCCTGATGTGCGCCAGATCATGTCCCTGATCGGCGAGCGCCCGGAGGAGGTGACGGATATCGACCGCTCGGTGGATGCGGAAGTGGTCGCCTCCACCTTTGATGAGCCGGTGACGGCCCATGTGCGCATGGCGGAGATCGCCCTGGAACGGGCGAAGCGGCTTGTTGAATCCGGACTCGATGTGGTAATCTTGATGGACTCATTAACAAGGTTGGCGCGGGCTTATAACCTGGTGGTCAATCCCTCTGGACGGACGCTTTCCGGTGGTTTGGACCCCTCAGCCCTCTACCCGCCAAAACGCTTCTTCGGCGCTGCCCGGAACCTGGAAGAAGGCGGTTCCCTTTCGATCATTGCGACCTCGCTGATTGATACCGGTTCCCGCCTGGACGATGTTGTCTATGAGGAATTTAAGGGTACCGGCAACATGGAATTGCACCTTTCCCGCCGCTTGCAAGAGCGACGGATTTTCCCGGCGATTGACATTGAACGTTCGTCCACCCGCCGAGAAGACCTCCTGCTTGGCCCCGATATTCTGAAGCGAGCCTGGCTGATGCGCCGTATGTACCTGCAGATGATCAGTGCGCCGCCGCAGGGCGCCGGCATGGATATCGCAGTGGCGACGGAAGCCGTTGTCCAGCAGGTGGCGCGGGCAAAGACCAACCTTGAATTTCTGGAGACTTTGACCGGAGAAGTCTAAAACGAAATTTCGAGGTGAAAACTTTGGAAACTTCAGCACAAGACAAACAACAGCCTGAGCAAAAGCCTCAGGGTAAACCGATGTGGATTTCCTGGGCTGCGACAGCCGGATTGGTCGCGGTCCTGGTTTCTGTTCTGTATTGGCAGCCGATCCTTGCCCGTCAACTGGATGAGCAGGCGCCGGCAGCCGTGGTTATTGGCCCGGCGGCGGATGTTTCCTCGGAAGCCCTGGCGAGCATGCCCTATTTCCAGGTGGAGGAATCGGATCCATACCTCCTGCGCCGGCCTGAAACGCATACGATCGCGCCCACCCGGCCGCGCAGCGAACCGGTGGAATACACGGTGGAATCAGGTGATGCGATCTTCAGCATCGCTTCGAAATATAATATTTCACCCGAATCCCTGCTTTGGTCCAATTATGAGGTCCTCAAGGATGATCCCCACTCCATCCGCCCCGGTCAGATCCTGACCATTCCGCCGACGGACGGGATCCTCTATGAATGGCAGGAGGGCGACACCGTCGAAACCGTGGCCGCCGAATTTGAGGCCAATGTGGATGACATTCTGAGTTGGTCGGGCAATAATCTGGACCTTACCAATCCGGAGATTGATCCAGGCGATGTCGTGATGATCCCTGGCGGCGAGCGCGAGTTCCAGCAATGGGTCGTCCCGACCTATTCCGTCGGCGGCGACGGCGTTTTGGCCAACCTTCCGAGCGGCTGTTCCGCCACGGACGGCGTTTATTACGCGGGCGCCGGTTTCTTCATCTGGCCGGCCGCCAACCACTATCTTTCCGGCAATGACTATTGGTCCGGCCACCTGGCAATTGACATCGCGGCGGGCCTGGGGATGCCGATTTATGCGGCGGATTCAGGCGTGGTCGTGTTTGCGGGCTGGAACAGCAATGGCTATGGCAATGTGGTGATGATTGACCATTTGAACGGCTATACCACGCTTTATGCCCACCTGAGTGCGACCAATGTCGCTTGCGGCAGTTCAGTTTATCAGGGCCAATTGATCGGCAACGCCGGTTCAACCGGCAACTCCACCGGCGCTCACCTGCACTTTGAGGTCCGGTATCTGGGCGGCTTCCTCAACCCCTGGACGGTCCTGCCCTGATCGAACTATGATATAATCGCTATCCAGAATGCTCCAGTGGCTCAAATGGATAGAGCAAGGCACTCCTAACGCCTAGGTTGGGGGTTCGAGTCCCTCCTGGAGCATCAAAGTTAAATGAAAAAGCGCCCGAATTTTGGGCGCTTTTGGTATTTAAGGTTTTGTTTACCAATTCAGATCGTCATCATAACCATCGTCATCATCGTCATCGTCGTCGAAATCGAGGTCCAGGTCATCCAGATCGTCCAGGTCATCTTCGTTGTCTTCCGGCTCCCTGCGGACCCAGAGGACCAGCAGGCTGCCATCCGCTGAATCGACCGCCTGGGCGGCGACAATTGGGATTTCCCTGGTCAGACCGATCGAGTCCCGATATTCCAGGAACATGGTGGCCTTATTGGCCCAGGCTTTATGGCATCGTTCCAGCAGGGCGTCCCCATTAAAGGTGCGCAAAGTGGTCCGGGCCGTGTCATAAAGGTAGGGGCCTTCACTCAAACCGGCGGTCCAGCCATTCATGCCCATGATGATGTCGGTTTCAACAGAGTCAAAATTCGGCGTGGGGCCTTCAATGATTGTGATTTTGTTGTTCATTCTTCATATCCTCGAGAGGATATTACCACATAAAATGGTGGCGGGCTAGATATCCAAAGCCGGTTTTAAGGAGTGTTTTGCGGCCCAAATTTTAGGGCTCGGTGCTGTTATCGAACCAGTTGTAGGCATAAAATCCGCCCACGGTGGATTCCAGCCGGATCGCGATCTGGGCTTCGCCCTGCAACGCGGCGGGGATGGTGAAGGTCTCGCTGAAGGCGCCACCCTCTGCGGAGGAAACGGTCGCTACTTCGGTGCCGCCCACGCCTCGGGTCCCCATTTTGCCCATTAATACCTTCCATTCAAGCCCGGCCGGGAAGTTGCTGGTTTGGATCGTGACTTTGCTGTCCGCCACCACCGCGCTGATGGCGAAGGTGGGAATTCCGGTATATCCTGGGAGGGCTGTCGCCCCGCCGGAGGCCGGCGCGGCACCCGGGCTGTTGTAGAACCAGTCATAGGAATAGAAAGTGTTATCGGCGGTTTGCAGCCGGATGGCGATCTGGGTAGCGCCTTTCAATTCTTCGGGGATATCAAAGGAGGCCTCAAAGCTGCCGCCGTCGCCGGAGTTGATCGTGGTCACCAGGATGCCGCCCACGCCGCGGGTGCCGATCTTGCCCATCAGGACCTGGAAGTCCTTATCGGCTGGGTAGTTGCTGGTCTTGATGGTGACATCCTCGTCCTCGTTCACTTCGAGGATTGAGATTGTGGGAATACCGTAGTAGGCGGTCACCGGGCCGCCCATCCCGCCGCTGACGCCGGCAGCGTTATCAAACCAGGTGCTGAGCGCCAGGCTGCTGTCTTCGGATTCGAAGCGGACGGCGATCTTCGCGTCGTCCTGCAGGTCAAAGGGGATCGGGTAGGTCTGTTTGAGGAAGCCATCCGAATCGGGTTCAACCGTGGCGATCAACTCTCCATCAATGCCCTGGGTGCCGTA
This sequence comes from Anaerolineaceae bacterium, assembly GCA_011620555.1. GTDB lineage: Bacteria > Chloroflexota > Anaerolineae > Anaerolineales > Anaerolineaceae > Brevifilum. Next base: position 23,908 of record WOYY01000075.1, read on the forward strand.
GACGCCCATCCGAACCTGGAAGGACTCATCCGCCGGCAGGTTGTTGGCGATGATCACAGCATATTCACCGGGGTTGACCGCCGTGACGGTGATGGAGGGGCCAGCGGTGGCTTCGTCGATCGGCACGCCCCCGGTGTGAGTGCCGGAATCAGTATTGGTGAACCAGTTATACGAATAGTAACCGCCCAGGGTCGATTGCAGCCGGATGGCGATCGCCGATTCGGACTGGAGCGCGGCGGGGATGGGGAAAGTCCATTTCAGGCTGCCGCCCGAACCGGAATTGACCGTCCCGATCAGGACCCCGTCCACGCCCTTGGTGCCAAACAGCCCCATCCGGACTTCAAAATCATATCCGGCCGGGAAGTTGGCGGTCACAATGGTGACTTTGTCATTTGCCGTGACGCCCTGAATTTCAAAGGTGGGAATGGTCAGAGCCTGCACCTGACCATTGACGACCAGCAGGACGGCAAGCAGCGCGACCAATGCGATCAGAGGTAGTTTTTTCATTTCTTTCATCCTTTTGGTAGATGCTTTTTCCGTTATTTATTAATAATACCCAGTATTTCCTGGGTGAGAGCATGGAATTGCTGGGTGGCTCTGGCCCTGGGCAGGGGCCAGGTTCAGCGGCAGGAGATCCCTGCCCCGGCGGGCAAGCTCCGCGCCGAGGCGGGCCGCAGCCGTGGTTTTACCGACGCCTCCCTTTTGCTGGCAGAGGGCGATGGTGTAGGGTGAATATGAAGGTTCTCCAGCCTTGCCCGGTGTCATCCGGTCACTCCCCTCAGGTGGTTGAAGATTAAGATGATACCAGAATCCCATCCTCACTTCAATGTGACGGTCTTTCTTTGAATTTGATATTCGCGCCGGTGATGTTGTTTAAATATAAAAACCGCCTCGGTAATGAGGCGGCTGGGGTCTGTTGGATGTTTATTTGGTCTTGATTTTGATCGTCCGGGGTTTGGCCTCTTCGGCTTTTGGGACGATGAGGGTCAGGATGCCGTTCTCGAGGCTGGCTTCCACATCGGTCGCATTCAGCGGCGTGGGGAGAGTGATCACCCGGTGGAACTTGCCGTTTGGGATCTCAGCGAGCAGGTAGTTCGAGTTCTCATTGCGGGCGACTTTGAGTTCGCCGGAAATGGTGACATTCTCATTGACGATCTGGATGTCCAGAGCGTCCGGGTTGATCCCCGGAATCAAGGCCTTGATCGTGAAGGCATTGTTATCGGCCACGACATCAATCGGGAAAGTCAGTTCTGAAGTGTAGTTTTCATCCCAGTTTCGCATCATATCTTCCAAGATATAGCGCCGGTTCGCTCGACGGGTGGGTGTAACATATAAGGTCATTTCGTCCTCCATTTACTTTTGGTTTTCGAATTGTCTTAATTTTAAATCGCTTGTGTTAACGCTGGATAAGTGAAAAATTGGAGGTGTATAAGATTTTCTCAGGATTTGGCTTTGGAGGCGGTTTTTGTTACAATGACCAGGATCTAAGGATAAGGATAAGAAAAATGAAACTCTTGAAGAAAAAATGGTTCCTGGCAGGCGGCATTGCCGTCATTTTGGTGGCGGTCGGTCTGTTCCTGGTCTATCGCAGCTATCTTTCGCCCAGCGGCCGCACCCGCAAGGTCATTGCATTCATCACCGACCCGGCGCAGTCCATTGAACCTCGGGTTGAGGCACTCTCGCGGTGCGGGGAGGCGCCCTTTGTCCTGCCAACCTCCGGGATGATCGGCTTTATCTGGGGCGATTCCTTCCGACCCGGGCACCACCACGCGGGCATTGATATCTTCGCGGGGACGGAGCCGGGCGTGACTCCCGTCTACGCGGCCTATGACGGCTATCTGACCCGGCTGGCCGATTGGAAATCTTCGCTGATCATCCGCATCCCCGAAGACCCTCTGCAGCCCGAACGCCAGATTTGGACCTATTACACCCACCTGGCCGACCCGCAGGGCGTTTCCCTGATCGATCCCGCCTTTCCCCCTGGCACGGCGAAGGTCTTCGTGCCGGCCGGGACTTTGCTGGGCTATCAGGGGAATTATTCCGGCACTCCCGGCAGCCCCACCGGGGTCCACCTGCACTTTTCCGTGGTGCTGGACGATGGAGAAGGCCACTTTCTGAATGAGTTGGAGATCCGTAACACACTTGACCCATCCCCCTATTTCAACCTGGCTCTGAACGAAAAGGATAACCCGGAACAGATTCCGGGCTGTCTCCTGCCCTAAGGCGCCAAGGAGGGGGGTTTAATCGTATAATTAACTACGTCGGGGCGGAAGATCGGGTTCAAGAACGGAGTGTCTGATGGACGCAATTTCCAAGCATACCTACCTAGAAAGTGGCTATCCGGGTGTCGTCCTGGGCGCCGTGCAAACCAGGCGGGGTTTGTTCCTGGTGGATGCGCCCTTCAGGGAGGAGGACCAGCAGGACTGGCGCTTGGCCCTGGCCAGGCTGAACGCCGGTCGGGAGCGTCTTTTGGTGATGCTGGACCCGCACATCGACCGCACTTTGGGCGTCCGGGGGATGGAGGCCGAGGTGCTTGGTCAGGAGAACAGCGTCCCGATCCTCTGCAGCCGGCCGACGGCTTTCCGCAGTCAGGAGCTAGACGCCGGCTCCGATTGGGAGCCTTTCAGCCTGCCAGCCAACCTGCGCTGGGCGATCCCCGAAATGACCTATTCCGACACGCTGAAGATCTATTGGGACGACCTGCCCATCGTTTTGGAACACCACCCCGGCTCGCATGTGGCGGGGACCTGGCTCAAGGTGGTGGAAGATTCGGTGGTCTTCGTTGGCGACACCGTGGTGACTCACCAGCCGCCCTTCCTGGGCTATGGGGACCTGGATGCCTGGCTGGCGGACCTGGACCTGCTGCTTTCGGAACCCTATAAGGGGTTCAAGATCGTCACCGGGCGGAATGCCGTCGTGCGCGCCCGCTCGATTGAAATGATGCGCAATTTCCTTGAGAAGACCCGCAACAAGGTCGAAGCCTTCGCCGCTCACCCCGGCGAAGTTGGAGACTTGCTGAGCGAAGTTCCCGGTTTATTGCGGGGCCTCAGCTTCAACAAAGGACTCACTCAGCGGTATCATAACCGGCTGGCCTGGGGGCTGGAGCAATATTACAAGAGGCATTACCTTCACATTGAAGAAGAACATAAAGGAGAGAATTAATGCTGGCAAAAGACTGTGTTCCCCTGGTAGAGGTGACCCGGGGTGAGATCGTCGAATCGATCCACTTCGGGGCTTTTATCGTCGCGGACTCGCGCGGGAAAATCTGGGCTTCGGCGGGCAACCCGGATCTGATGACCTATCCCCGCAGCTCGATGAAGCCCTTTCAGGCTCTGCCCTTTGTGGAGCGGGGCGGGGTGGAGCGCTTTGGGCTGACGGATCAGGAATTGGCGATCATCTGCGCCTCCCATTCCGGGACCGACCTGCACAAAGCGGTGCTGGAAGGGATGCACGCCAAGATCGGGATCTCGGAAGCCGATCTGGCCTGCGGGGTGCATTGGCCTTCCGATGCGGAGACCAGAGACGCGCTGAAAGCCGCGGGGCAGGAACCGACCCCCTTCCGGCATAACTGCTCCGGCAAACACACCGGGATGCTGGCGCATGCCGTGCTGCGCGGGCTTGAAAAAGAGGATTATCTCAACCCGGCGCACCCCGTGCAGGTGACGATCCGCGAGACGCTGGCTGAGATGGTGGGCATGGACCCGGCGGAGATGCCGCTGGGACGAGATGGCTGTTCGGCGCCCGTCTACGGCATCCCGCTGGTCAAAATGGCGCGGGGCGTCGCCCAGCTGGCGGACCCCCAGGCCCTCGCGCCGGGGCGGGCGGAGGCCTGCCGCAGGATCACCCGGGCGATGATGGCCTATCCGGTGATGGTGGCCGGGCCGCGGCAGTTCGATACTGACCTGATGACCGCGGCCAGTGGCAGGCTCTTCTGCAAGGGCGGCGCGGAGGGTTATCAGATCATCGGCGTGATGCCCGGTGTGCTGGGCGCGGATTCGCCGGGGCTGGGGATCGCGATCAAGATCTCGGACGGCGACCCCAACGGACGGGCGCGGGAGAGCGTCAGTCTGACGATTTTGCAGGCTTTGGGTGCGCTGGATTCGACCGGTCTGGCGGCTTTGACCGGGTATGGCAACCAGCCGGTGAAGAACTGGCGGGGTTTTGAGGTCGGGGAGGTCCGGCCGGCATTTAATGTCTCTGTGAAGGCGCAGGCGTGATGCTGAGGGCAGAAGACCGGCAGGATTTTGCGCAGCGGATCACTGCGATCCGGGAGGCGTTGATTGAGGCTTACGGGCAGCCCGTCTGGCGGACGCCTTTGCCGCCGGTGGATGAACTGGTCTCCACGATCCTTTCGCAAAATACGAACGACGTCAACCGGGATAAGGCTTTTAATACGCTCAAAGCGCGCTTCCCGACCTGGGAAGAAGTGATGACTGCGGACGCGGACGAAGTGATCGACGCAGTGCGGATTGCCGGACTGGCGAACCATAAAGGCCCGCGGCTCCAACAGGCCCTGCGGGAGATCGCCGAGCAGACCGGCGGCAGCCTGGACCTGGCATTCCTCCGTGATAAACCGGTGGAAGAAGCCCGAGGGTGGCTGATGGCGATCAAGGGGGTGGGGCCAAAGACGGCCGCGATCGTGCTGCTTTTCGCGATGGGCATTCCGGCTTTCCCGGTGGATACCCACATTTACCGCGTGACGGGGCGGCTGGGGCTGCGGCCGCTGGAGTTGAGCCGCGAGCAGACTCACACCTATCTGGAAGAACGCATCCCACCGGAATATTTTTACGACCTGCATCTGAACATCATCCGGCTGGGGCGGGAGGTCTGCGGCGCGCGCAGGTGGGACTGCGCCCGCTGTCCGGTGGAACATCTTTGCCCGTTTGAAAATAAAAACCTGCCCTCCGAGGATTAATGCCTGGGGGCAGGTTCATTTTTCCAATTGAAACGCAACTGAATCAGGCCGGTTCGCCGATCATCGACCAGGGACCGGTCCAGGTGATGCGGACCAGGCGTTCCTCACCCAATAGGTCCTGATCGCTTTCCACGAAGACCAGCTTGTTGGTGGGCGTGCGGCCGCGCCAGCGCCCGCGGGATTGCTCCTCAAAAAGCACCGAGACGGTTTCGCCCAGATAGCGGATGTTGATCTCGGCTGAGATTTCTTCCTGAAGGTCTTCCAGCAGGCGGAAGCGCCGCATCTTTTCCTCGGCGGGGACATTGTCTTCCAGGTTGCGGGCCGAGGTGGTGCCTTCGCGGGGGGAATAGCGCGCCAGGTGGGCAACATCCAGCCGCAGGTCTTCCAGCACCTTGTGGGTCTGTTCGAACTGCTCTTCCGTCTCACCGGGGAAGCCGACGATGATGTCGGTGGCGATGGAGACGCCGGGGATGCGCTCTCTGATCCGCTGAACGAGGTCCCGGTAGGTCTGGTTGGTGTAGCCGCGGCGCATGGCCTGCAGCACCTCGTCATCTCCGGCCTGGATCGGCACTTCGATATGCGGGCAGACTTTGGGCAGCTCCGCCACCGCATCCAGGAGGTCATCCGTCATCCAGTTGGGGTGGGAGGTGAGGAAGCGGATGCGCTTCAGCCCTTCCATCTCGTTCAGGTCCCGCAGCAGCATCGCCAGGGTGGGCTTTTCGGGCAGGTCCAGGCCGTAGCGGTCCACGATCTGCCCGAGCAGGGTCAGTTCCTTCACGCCCTGACGGACGAGGCTTTGGGCCTCTTCAAGGATCTCCGCATAGGGCCGGGAGTGTTCCCGCCCGCGCTTGGAAGGGATGATGCAGTAGCTGCAGGCATGGGAGCAGCCGTAGACGATCGGGATATAGGCGGAGACCAGTTTGCCCTGCTCGTGCTGGGGCAGCATCAGGTCGCCATCCAGAAGGGCATTTTGCGTTTCCGTCTGATTGGCCGCGGCGGTCTTGCCGTGGCGCTCGGAGAGCAGCCGCAGGAGCGGCTCCGGGTCGGAGGGGGGCGAGACGACATCCACCCAGGGGAATTTTTGCTGGATCTTGCTGTTGCCGCGCACGCCGATCAGGCAGCCCATCAGGTTGATGACCAGGTTGGGGTTTTTGTCCTTCAGCGGGCGCAGCGAACTGAGCCGTCCCACGGCTTTGTCTTCCGCGCTCTGACGGACCACACAGGTGTTCAGGACGATCACGTCCGCGTTATCGGGCGCGGCGGTTGGCTCGAAGCCCATCTTTTCAAGTGAAGATGCCAGGCGACGGGAATCTGCCACGTTCATCTGACATCCTTCAGTCCAAATGTGATATTTCATAGGCGTTTATTATACTCGAAGGGGCAAGGGTGGTTCCAGGGCGGGGATAAAAAGCCCTGCAAAAGGATGAGAAAAGCGGACCGATCCCATCCCCGGGTACGATGTTTTCAGGGGGTTTTAAGTTATAATAGCGTAGGTGTACCGTTGTCGTCGTCTTTTACGGAGAAAGTGCTATGGATTTTGAAATAACTGAATATAAGCGAAGTACAGTGATCTACACCAGCGGCCGGATTGATAGTTATACTGCTCCGGAAGTTGAAGAAGCCTTGAACCAGCTGATCGAAAAAGGCCAATATAACATCATTTTTGACATGCGGGATGTGACCTTCGTCTCCAGCGCAGGCTGGTGGGCCTTGATCCGGATCCAGAAAGAAGTCAAAAAGATGAACCGGGGCGAACTGGTTTTGGTGAAAATTGATGAGCGCATCAAAGAATCCATGGACCTGGTCGGGATCAGCACCTATTTCAAGGTTTACAACGAACTGATCGATGCGATCGGCAGCTTCTGAGCCGCTTTTTCCATTGACATGATAACAAACTGTCCTCAGCGAGGGCAGTTTTTCTTTTAAGGCTCAAGTTCTCTATTTGCTTGGGTTTACGTCGAATGATTTCGTATAGCGCTTAGTTGGTTCCGGATACCCGTGCAAGGCGCAGTTGGGGCGGCTCACTCTCCCCGCGGGACGAGTTTCACCTGGGCAGGCCGCGCTCTGGCGGGTGGTGGGCGTGGGCTGGCTGACCACTGCCTCGGTGGATTCCGGGGTTAGGGTGGGTTCCAGAGTGGCTGAGGGGGCCGCGGCCAGCTGGGTCGAGGCGGGCTGGAGGCGTCCATAGCTCATTCCATTTCGACCTGGTAGACGGCCTCCTGGTTGGTGAAGGGCGTTGTCCCGCTGACCACGATGATGACCTGGTCACTCGCTTTTAGGGTCAGGTCCAGGCTGGCGGTGTTGGTGTCGGAGAGGTCCAGGGTGGTGACGGTGGTGTCCTTGCCCGTCACGATCACAGAAACCTTGAAGGTCTGCGGCAGCAGATTCGTCACCCGGGCAAAGCCCTGGGCATCCCAGCCGCCAGCGTCGGTCTCGAAGTCGCTGGTGTAGCCGATCGCGGGGATGCTGACATCGTCCAGCAGCAGCCCTTCGCCGTTGACGGCGGCGTCGGTGATGTATTCAAAGCGCAGAGTGACCTGCTCGCCCGCAAACCGGGAGAGGTCCACGGTCTCGGTGATCCATCCGCCGGATTCGCCGTTGTAACCGCAGCCGTAGCTGTTGCCCGAGGGGTCCAGCGTGGTGCAGGAGGGCGTGGTCAGGATCTGCCAGGTCTCGCCGTCGGTGGAGGCCTCCAGATAGAGGTAGTCGTAATCCTTTTCGAGGTCATACCAGGTCTGGTAGCTCAGTTCGATGGGGCCATCCACACCCGTCAAGTCAAAGGTCTGGGTGAGGGTCATATCCGATTCATCGCCTTTGTTGGCATAAAAGGCGTAGGCGCCGGAATAGGCGCTCTCGGGCAGGAGGCTCACAGTGGTGGACCCGGTGAAGGTCAGGATCTGGTCGCCGGAGAGGCCCGTGAAGGCGATGCTGTCCACGCCGTATTGGTGCACGTAGCGGCGGATCGGCTCTGTGGGCGGCTCTGAGAAGGTCTCGGTGATGCCGGCCGGGAAGGGATTGTAATTGGAATAGTCATAGCGGCCGTCGCCGACGGAGGGGTCCAGCAGCAGGTTGGTCACTGCCCAATCCGCGAAGACATCATCCGCGGTGATCGGCTCGCCGGTCTGGGGGTCGCGGATGCCCATTTCAGCGAGCACATGGGTGATTGATTCCATCGAGTTATCCGGGGCGGCGACCAAGGCCTGGGTGGCTTCTTCGCCAAAGCGGTCGAGGAAATAGGACATGAAGAGGAACGACGCACCGTAATAGGGCGAGTTCGTGCCGACTTCGTCGCCCCAATCGGTCAGTTGGACGTCGGTCTGGACCAGGTAGCTGTAGTCGTGCCCGCCGATGTCATAGCCGTTGAGCAGCTCAGCCAGCATGGAGAAGCCCTCGTTCATCCAGGTCGATTCGTTGCGGTCGGTGTGCCAGTGGATCATGTGCTGGAATTCGTGGGCCAGCACGCCGTAGATGTAGCTATCCCATAGGGGGATGTTGTCGGCGTTGATCAGGAACATCTCATGGGCGTTGGAGTACTCATGCGCCAGGGGGTTGAGTTCATCGGCGGAGGAGAAATAACCGGCCAGCGAGTCGCCCAGCCCGGAGGCATAGAGCACGTAAATATGCGGGTCGCCATCGACGCCGGGGTTCCATTCCGAACCGAAGAATTCACGGTCCACCGGGACGATCTGCTGATCGAAGGTGTCGCCCAGGGTTTCGAGGTCGCTGGGGTCATATTCCACCCCGTCTTCCACCCAGAAATAGCTGTTTTCGCCGACGTATTGCAGCACGGCCTCGATCTGGAAGTTTCGGTTGGTGTCCACATTGCTGACCCAGAAGGTCTTGCGGGCGCCCATGGCGTAGGGGGCGTCCGGATCGATCAGGGTCTCGGGGACGTCCTGCTTGCCGCCCAGGCGCTCGGCCAGTTCCACCGGGTCATTGATCGGGACGGTGGTGTCTTCGAGGGTGGCCAGCGTCTCATCAGCGGCAGCGGGTGCGGGTTCGCTGGAAGTTTCCTCGGGGGTCGCTTCCGGTGTGGTGATTTCAACGGTGGGGCTGGTGACGGTGGCATTTTCACTGATCTGCTTGGTCAGCCAGGAGCCGCCGGCGAGCAGAACAACGCTGACGACGATGCAGCATAGCACAATGACCAGGAGGACGATCAAGACAATGGGTAAGGTTTTCGATTTTCGTTCCATTTTTAAATTCTCTACTTTAGTGTTTATAAGTGCGAAAAGCGGGCGGATTTGATCGGGGTGTGAAAAGACAATTGAAAGTTCAGGGCAGTGGCTCGCCAGACCGATCAAACAGCCTCGTATTAAAAGTATTTATACCTTAGTTTATCCAATTAATCACGAATTGAGAGCTTGAATCTGGGCTGAACCAGATACGATATAATAGGTTCGTTCATTATGCAATTTTATGGAAAAAGGGTATCCCATGAGTGATTCGATGAATCCCCTGGCATCTTTACAAAATATCTTCCGCAACTGGTGGAAGATTGTTCTGATCGCCTATCTCTGCGCGTTGATCGGTTTGGTGGCCTCCTACCTGCTGCCCGCCAAATATCAGGCCGAGGCGGTGTTCAGCTCCAGCCTGGATTTCACGGAGATCAATTTTGAGAACCTGGTCACCGATACGGGCGCGCCGGTTGTGTTTACCCAATATGACGAGGACCTGGCCGTCCAGGTCGTCCAGCGCTATCTGATTAAGAAACAGGCCGCGGCCCTGGCCTACGCCCAGGCCCTGGATTCAACGATCACGCCGGAGGCTTTTGCGAGGGACAGCCAGATCTCGCGCTACCATGCCCTTTGGACTCTGCGCTTCCGCCATGCCAACCCGGAGATCGCCCAGCAGGTGGTCAATTATTGGGCGAATGAAGCGCTGAGAGACCTGAAAGCGGCCCAGGCTGCCGGAGAAGCGGAGACCTTTGTGATCGTGGATTTGACCCGGGAGGCGCCTTTGCCCACCGAACCCACCTATCAAAACCGGGGCACCCTCGTGCTGGCCGGTGCGCTGATCGGCCTGGTGGTAGGCATCCTCGTGGTGGATGGCAAGTTCCGGTTTAGCCCGGAAGGCGACCCAGAGGACTGACCATGCTGACTTCACTTTCCAGGAATTCCTTCTATCGGCTGGCCCGGACCGTGCTTTGGTTCCTGGTGCTGGTAGGCTTGCCGCTGACCAGTTTTCCCCTGCTCAGCCGCCTGACGGGCGCGATCGTCGCCCCTTTCTCTTTTATCCCTTTGGTCGCGCTATTGGTGATCTGGCTGGCGCCTTTTGTTTTGGAAAAAGGCAAGCTCCCGGCCGAGATGGTGCCGTTTTTCTATTTTGTGCTGGTGGCCATTGCCGTCTCAGGCCTGGCTTTTTTCCTGAATGGGTTTTATGACCTCGGCCAGGATTTCTTTGGGCAGACCCTGAGGGCTTTCATCACCCTGGCAATTGGGATGAGCTTTTATCTGGTCTTTGCCACCTATCCTCAGGATGAAAAACGTCTGCGCCAGACTTTGATCTTTGTGTATATCGGCGGCGTTTTATTGATCGCCTGGACTTTTGTGGAAGCCTTTTTGATCCGCAAATACGGCATCGTGCGCGATATGCCGGAATGGGTGACGCGCTTCAGATCGGTCCTCGTTACTCAATCCCCGAATATCTATTATTCCAACCGGGTGAGCGGCTTTGCCTATGAACCCTCCTGGTTCGTCCGTGAATTCAACCTGGTGCTGTTCCCCATCTGGCTGGCAGCGATCTACCAGCGGAAATCTTTGTTCAAATTCCGCCTGTGGATCTTCCAGGTTGAGGATTTTCTGATGCTGGCGGGGCTGGTCGCCTTCGGGTTCAGCTCCCCCCGGGTGGGTCTGCTGGCTTTTTTGGCCTCCCTGGCTTATCTGGGGATATTGTTTCTGGGCCGGGTCCATGGCTGGTTGATCGGCCGGGTGCTTAAGGGGCGGAAAAAGCCAGTCAAGCATCTCGGGTGGATGAAGTTCCTTTTGGCCGTTTTGCTGGTCGTTGTTTTGATTGTGATCGCGGGGGGTGCCGTGTTGGGCTATGTCGTGGTTGCCAGCGGTTGGGATAACCGCTATCAACTGTTGCTTTCAGCCGGGGTCCTGGACCGGGTTGATCTCTTCCCCCTCACGGAAGATTCCTTCATCGCGCTCTCAGGCGAGCTTGCCTTTTTGGAGCGCGTGGTGTATTGGTTCGGCGGCTGGCATGTTTTCAGCGATTATCCCTTGGGCGTCGGCCTGGGGAACAGCGGCTTTTATATGGTGGATCGGTTGAATGGGCAGGGATTAGGATCCCTGGAAATTCGGAATCTGGTCTACCGCGCGGGGTACCTGCCCAACAGCAAGAACTTGTGGACCCGGCTGTTATCCGAAACCGGGGTCCTGGGCTTTGCCACCTTTGCGGTCTGGCTGTTCGTGCTCTGGCGCTCCAGCGCGCTGACCCGCAAGAGCGAGTCCCAGGTGCTGCAGATCGTGGGGCTGGCCGGGCAGCTTTTTCTGATGGCCTATCTGGTGGAGGGGCTGAGCATGGATTCCTTTGCCATGCCCTACCAATGGCTGATGGCCGGGCTGATCTCGGCGGCGGGGCTGCTGGCGCGGAAGGAGCTGGCCGCGAAGGGGAAAGCGGCGAAGGGGCAGCCAGCGGAGGGGTAGGACTGTGCTTTTTCTTTCAGCTTTTATTAGTGAATTTTAGCGAGAAAGTCCTGTATTGCGGTTGTTTTAATGAAAAAATTTTGGGGTATTAAATGGGGAATTCCATATTTATTAGAATTCCACGAGCTGAAGTAAGCTTATTCTTGGTGAAGCCTCTTTGAGGTAGCCTGGAAGGTTAAAGAATGCCGTGTTGGGCGGCGACCATTCGAGTAAACCATTTCTTCGTTAATTTTTAATTGAGCCTCAGATAGGTTATAAATTAAGTGTTAGGGATAGGCATTTATTGGGCTTGGATTACGTCTCCAAGGTAAGTTTGGGCATATTAAAAAGGGAGGCATAGAATCCAGCTCATTCGGAGGGGGCAATGCGTTCCGAATTAGGAAATACCCCGGGAGTTCTCCATGGAAAAGTGCTTTTTGTAGGTGTTACTACAAAATATCGTGAAATTAAAACTAAAAAGCATTTATGAGTAACAAGTTCCAACGTAAAGAATTGTTCTCAAGATAAACTCGGATGTATCATAACGGAAAAACCAAGGCGTCAAATGTTATTAAAAATTACTCAACTTCATAAAGCCTATGGCGAGAATGTCGTACTGAATGATTTAAACTACCAGTTTGAAGAAGGAAAAATCTATGGCATCGTTGGCCGTAATGGCGCGGGAAAAACAACGCTCTTCAATTGTATTAACCGCGATATCAGTTTTGAACAAGGGAGAGTGACCCTCGTTGATGGTGAAGTGGAAAGCGAACTGACCTTTGAAGAGACGGGTATGGTGTCAGCCTCACCGATCCTGCCGGAGTTCCTGACCGGATATGAGTTTATCCATTACTTTCTCTCATTCAATGATCGTCATTCTGTCCCAGACGAGGCTGTTGTTAACAATTACTTTGATTTGTTTAGGATCCAAGAGAATGACCGGCATAAACTGATTAAGAACTATTCCTATGGGATGAAGAACAAATTGCAGCTTTTGTGTTGCCTGATCCGACAACCGAAGGTGATCCTCCTTGATGAACCGCTCTCTTCATTTGATATTATCGTTTCGCATGACATCAAAGAGCGGCTGATTGAGATGAAGCATAACCATATCATCCTGATGTCAACGCATATCCTGCAGCTTGCAACGGATGTGAGTGATGAAATCCTCTTGCTGAAGAATGGCACCTTGACGGGTTTTGTTTGGAAAGGAGATCAACGCGAGGTTTACGAAAAACGCTTGATGGACGCACTAGAAGAGGATGAATAAGATGCGGAACCTTTCTGTTTATCTGAAAGTCATGCTGACGATTAATGCGAACAGTTTTCTGTACTTTCTGAGTAAGCTTCCAATCATTAATCGCTTAATAACGCCCACTCTCTACAAAAACACACAACTAAAACAGGTTTTCAGCCTTTTCGGTACAATTTTCGATTTTCTCAAAGCCGCTCTAGGACAGTCCATCCTGGTGGTTGTGCTTATTCGCTACCTGCCGCTCCTGTTGCAAGGGCAAAATTGGCGCGGCTCTCCTGCTTTAGGGCTGCAGGTTTCGCTTTTTATCATTCTCATGTGCATCTTACCCGCTTTCCTGCAAAGCTCAATATTCAAAGCCAGTAAAGAAGATTTCATTTTTCTGAACCATTTCTCATTGAATCCAGATGAGTATTATCGGGTGAAAACAGGAATGGGATTGGTTCGCCAAGTTTTCTCATTATTTCCCATACTGCTTATCTCTTTCCATGATTTTTTCACGGCCTTCATGTTAGTGAGTATTAAGGTTGCATTTGTGATGGTGGGGAACATATTCTTTCTGAATCAATATAAAAACAGGCGAAAGTTAACCGACATCAAGATCCGCATGTTGGTTATTCTATCTGCTGTCGTTTTTACGTATGTCGGGGTGTACTTCGACCGCATTCCCAGTCTCTACCCCTCACGTTTCTGGGCAATAGTGATCTCCCTGGTTTCACTCGCCATCGTCGCCTCTGCGTGGCGTTATGTCACAAGTTACCGGAATTTCAAAGAGGTGGCAGTTCAATTTGCGAGTAAGGATGTGCTTACGCTACAGGTTTCAGTTACCACCATGCTCAACGAAGGCACCACTGGATTAGAGGTCTTTGATTGGCCAACAAATAAGCAGTTCTGGGAGAAGAACAAAACAGAAGAGCCGGCAAATTATATTGAGCATGCCCTCAACAAAAGGTTCAGTAAAACAATCTGGAGTTTCACTAAACAAACTATCATCCAAAACCTGATTATCTTCAGCGTGGTAGGGTTACTGATTAGATCAGATCTGATTAAACTGGATGAGTCTCATCTTTTGGATTATTCGCCAATTTTGATGAGCCTTGTGATAAGCATGACCTATGGCTTATCCTATTTACAGCTTTGTTTTAGGAACCTAGATCTACCTTTGCTCTATCACCATCTCTATTCGCAAAAAAGAATCATTCAGTCCATGAAAAAAAGAGCGTCATTCCTCTTTAAAAATGGTGTGTTGCACCTTTCTTCTTTCGCTGTAAGCCTATATCTCTTTCTTCAAATAGCGAGATTGCGCCTCAGTCCAAACATTTTTTTCGGTCTTTTAATCGTTTATTCCCTCGTTTTCCTGATTTATGAGCTATTCCATTTCCTGACTTACTATGCCCTCCAACCTTATTCCACAGAGTTAACCGTTAAAAGCCCCTTGTTTACGGTACTCTCCATTGCCCAATACCTGTTTAGTGTCTATTTCCTCTTTGCCCGGGTGAATGTCTTATCCCTGACCAGGCCCTTGATTATCATTGCAGTAGTGCTGATCCTTTGTTGTGTGCTATTAACGAATTTTGTCGAACAAACCTTTAAGTTGCGATATTAAGAGTTGGCATCTCATTTACCTGGTCTTATCTCTATAAAAAAGAGCCTTCTAATTTTAACAGTCAGACAGCCCCATCAGCTTAAATAAAAGGCGGGAATGGATGGGAGTCGAACCCACCACGGCTCGCCACGCGACCCGACAACCGATTTTGAAGACCGGGAGGCCCACCGGGACCTAACCATTCCCACGGTTAAGCATAACCAGCCGTCCCCCGGATGTCAACCTTTTTTCAGCCTTTCAGGTTCTTTTCCGCTTGGCTTTCCTGGCGGCCTCTTTGCCGCGTTTTGCGCGGCGCGGAAGATCACGATCTGGGCGATCAGGGCCAGAGGGAGGGGCTGGTCATTCGGGAAGCCGGCGAAGTATTCATCGAGGGTGGAGAAGGTGGAGTTGGACATCCAAAGTTCCTTTGTTCGGGCAAGTGCAAAAGGGTGTGATGCAGTTGAGCCGGATGGGTGCGGTGGTCGAAGCGTGTTGGTGCGAGATTCCGGCGCACTTCCCGCAGGTCCGTAATCCGGTTTTCGTGGTGATGCTCACTCCCCATTCCCTCGGCGCGAATGTGAGGTCATTCAAATCAGCCGTTTCTCGGCGAATCCATCCAATGCCAGAATTTGAGAATGTTCAAATTTGGCAGCGCAATTATGATGAGCGCATCCTTCGAGGTCAGAGAGATTACGACAGGATCGCCGTGTATATCCAGGCCAACCCTGTAAATTGGTCATTGGATCGGGAAAGCCAGGGTCGAACCCGTTAAGAAATCTGTTAAATCCGAACCGGCTTTTAGGGCAGCTGGACTTCAATGGTAAAATTCATCTGTTCATTGACAATCAACAGGAGACTCCTTACGCAATGACTGAGCAGACGCATACACCTGACTGGGTCAAAAACGCGATTTTTTACCAAATTTTTCCCGACCGTTTTGCAAAATCCGATTATCTTGAAAAGCCCACCTATATCGAACCTTGGGATGCACCACTGACGCGTGCAGGTTTCAAGGGCGGGGACCTGCTGGGCGTCTATGAGAAACTGGACTATTTGCAGGACCTCGGGGTCAACGCGCTCTACTTCAACCCGATCTTCATGTCCACCGCTAACCACCGCTACCACACCTATGATTACTGGCATGTGGACCCAATTTTGGGGGAGAACCCGGTCTTCTTCAAACTGCTGAATGAGGCCCACCGGCGCGGGATGCACGTCATTTTGGATGGCGTTTTCAACCATGCCAGCCGGGGCTTTTTCCAGTTCAACCATATCCTCGAGAACGGCGAAAAATCGCCCTACCTCGACTGGTTCCATGTCTACGGCTTTCCGATGAATGCCTATCAGGGCAAGCCGAATTATTCCTGCTGGTGGAACCTGCCCGCGCTGCCCCAGTTCAACACCGATAACCCCCAGGTCCGCAAGTTCCTGTTTGAGGTGGCCAAGCACTGGATCGAGCAGGGCGCCGATGGCTGGCGGCTGGATGTCCCCTTTGAGATCAAGGATGAATCCTTCTGGCGCCAGTTCCGGGCGGCAACCAAGCTGGCCAATCCGGATGCTTACCTGGTGGGCGAGATCCCCTCCGAAGCCCAGGAGTGGCTGCAGGGTGATATGTTCGATGGCGTGATGAATTATCAATTCTCGGCCGCCCTGGTCGGCTTTTTCGGGACGGGGTTCCGGGATGAGGCGATGATCTCCGGGATGATGAGCTTACCCGAAGTGCCTATCCTGGAGGCGGGCGAGTTTCTGCAGCGGGCCAAGGTGCTGCTGGAGATCTACCCCCGGCAGAACGCCCTGGCGCAGCTCAACCTGCTGGACAGCCACGATATGCCCCGCTTTCTATCGATGGTCAGTGAGAATAAGGACATCTTCCGCCTGGCGACTCTGTTTCAGATGACTTATCCCGGCGCGCCCTGCATCTACTATGGCAATGAGATCGGGATGACGGGCGGGCGCGACCCTGAGAACCGCAAGCCCTTCCCCTGGGATGAATCCCGCTGGGATCATGAGCTGCGCACTGCCGTCAAGACCTATGCCCATCTGCGGCTGGACCATTCCGTGCTGCGCACGGGCGAGTTCGTGCCGGTTTATGGCGAGGGGCGCACGATCGCCTATCTGCGCCACCTGGGCCGGGAGCGGTTGCTGGTGGCGATCAATGCCGGGGGCACGCCCTGGGAGGTCAATATCCCCGTCACGCCGCATCTGGCCGAAGGGATGGTGGTGGAAGACCTTTTGGGCGGGGGCGGCGCAGTGGTGGAAGAGGGGAACCTGCGCAAGGTGACCATCCCGCCGTGGCAGGGCGCGGTTTTCAGCCCGACGGTGTAAGGATTAAACCAAAGACCGGTCAGTCCCTCTGACCGGTTTCTTTTTAACTTGTGAATCCCTTAGCGCCGTTCATCCTTGCGGAACACATTCAGGATGGCGATCTTGGTGGGGTGATTGAAGGGGGCCGGGTCCACCGGGGGCCTAGCGACGATGGTGTCCGGGAAGCCGGTGAGGTCCTCGGGGATGGGGATGATCTCCCGAAAGGCGAGGTATTCGGACTGGCAGAGGGCGTCCAGCTCGGCCATGAAATCCGCCCCGGAGAGGAAGAGGCTGTTATTGATGACCACCAGTTGGCCGCCGTGCCCCACCAGCGGCCGGACCTTGTTAATCAGCCGGGTGATTTGATTTTGCCAATCCAGGCGGCCGGCCCGGGTGGCCGAAAAGAAGGGGGGATCGAGGATCACGATGTCAAAGAGCCGCTCCTGACGGCGGAGCCGGTCGGTCACTTTGAAGAAGTCGCCTGGTTGAATTTGAGTCCTGGATAATTCCAATTCGTTTAATTCCCAGGATTTAATCGCGAACTCAAGGAATTTTTGGTCCAGATCGGTTTGGAGCACCTGTTCAGCGCCGCCTGCGCCGGCCGCCACGCCCAAACTACCGGTGTAGGCGAAGGTATTGAGTACCTTTTTATCGGCGGCATGCTGACGGAGCCAGCCGCGCAGCTGGCGGGTGTCGAGGTAGAAACCGGCATCCTGATTCATCTTTAGGTCCAGGGCGTAGCGAAGGCCCTCTTCGGTGATCTGCGTGGGCAGGGATGCGCCTGCCAGCAGGGCGCCGTTGCGGCGGGCGGGGTCCTGGGCTTGGCGCTGTTTGAGCAGGACGGCGTCAATTCCCAGATCAGCGCCCAGCGCCCACTCTGCCAGTTCCTGAAAAGGGAGGTCGCAGTCCGGCGCGAGGCCGTGATCCAGAATAACCAGCGCGTGCCCATAGCGGTCCAGCGCCAAGCCCGGGCAGCCTTCATAGAACCCATTGAACAGCCGGTAGGCATTGGTGGCGCCGCTTAAATGGCGGCGGTGTTGGGCGGCCTGCTTGATGGTATTGCTGAGGTCTTGGTCCATGCCTCCATTTTACCTCAGTAATCATTTTGTAATTAGCTATACCTAAATAGGTATTTACATCACACTAACGGCATGCTATAATCGGGTGAGTGTTAAGAAATAATAAGGAGTTCAAAGTATGATCGCTTTTTTGGGACAATATTCACCTATCATCCAGGCCTTATTTGGAACGCTTTTCACCTGGGGGATGACGGCAATCGGCGCGGGGATGATCTTTTTCACCCGAGAGGTCAGCCGGAAGTTATTGGATGGCATGCTGGGATTTGCCTCCGGCGTGATGATCGCGGCCAGTTATTGGTCGCTGCTGGCGCCGGCGATTGAAATGTCCGAAGGATTGAACGTGCCCTCCTGGTTCCCGGCGACTGCGGGTTTTCTGCTAGGGGGCGGCTTCCTCTTCGCGGTGGATAAGCTTTTGCCCCACCTGCACCAAGGGCTGGAAGATTCTTATACGGAGGGGCTGAAATCCTCCTGGCAGCGCAGCGTCCTGCTGGTGACGGCCATCACGCTGCACAACATCCCGGAAGGCCTGGCTGTTGGGGTCGCCTTTGGGGCGGCTTCGGCCGGGGTGGGGGATGCCGGCCTGGCTTCGGCCGTTGCGCTGGCGATAGGGATCGGGCTCCAGAACTTCCCCGAAGGGCTGGCGGTCTCAGCGCCCTTGCGGCGGGAAGGCTGGAAACTGGGCAAAGCCTTCTTGTATGGCCAGGCTTCCGGCATCGTCGAGCCGATTGCGGCCGTGATCGGCGCGGCGGCGACCCTGTGGATGCGCCCGATCCTGCCCTATGCTCTGGCCTTTGCGGCGGGCGCGATGATCTATGTGGTGGCTGAGGAGTTGATCCCCGAATCCAAACGGGAGGGCCACTCGGACATCCCGACCATCGGCGTGATGCTCGGATTTGCCATGATGATGCTCCTGGATGTGGCTTTGGGATAGGGGCTCCCCAGGGACAATCGAGAGCAAAA
>WOYY01000079.1 GCA_011620555.1 Anaerolineaceae bacterium
AGTTCGCCATCCGTGAGGGTGGTCTGACCGTGGGCGCTGGCGTGATCTCCAAGATTATTGCATAGAATTTAGGAAGAAAACATGGCTAAACAAAAGATTCGAATTCGTCTGAAGGCTTATGATCACCGAGTGATCGACCAATCCGCCAAGCGGATTGTGGAAACGGCTGAACGCAGCGGCGCTCAGGTTGTTGGCCCGGTTCCTTTACCGACCAAGATCGAACGCTTCACCGTGACCCGTTCACCGTTCATTGATAAGGATTCGCAGGAGCATTTCGAGATCCGCACCCACAATCGTCTGATTGATGTGATGGACCCCGACTCAAAAACCATTGATATGCTCATGCGCCTGAACCTGCCTGCTGGCGTTGATATCGAAATCAAGATTTAGCATATTCTTTCGGTTGCTGGCAGATGGCGGCTTGATCCTTCGGGAGAACCTCCATCTGCCAGGAATCTCTCAAAATTGAGTCTTGGCAAATTTGCCATGAGATGGTAGAATCATCAAGTTTCGGCTTAAGTGCCGGACTTTTAAGGTGGCATAAGAGCTTTTCTGTGCGTAGGCCCAAAGAGGGGCCGCGGCAGGGGGGCTGACTGTGCTACGATCGGAGATGATGCAGCCGTGCCCAGGCTGACAGTCTTGTCGAAATCGCATGTTACAGGAGAATAATCATTATGTTAAAAGGGCTTATTGGACGAAAAGTTGGTATGACCCAGATTTTCGATGATGATGGGATTGCCTTCCCTGTTACCCTCATTGAAGCTGGGCCTTGCTATGTCACCCAGGTGAAGACGGTTGAGAAAGATGGTTACTCAGCGGTCCAGCTCGGGTTCAACGAGGTTAAACCCAAGCGGCTGACGGGGGGTCAGATGGGGCACCTCGGTCGCAACGATTTGCCACCATTAAAAGTTTTACGTGAATTCAGAACAAGTAAACCGGACGTTGCCGAAGGCGACACGCTCAAAGCGGATGTCTTCGAAGCAGGCGAACGGGTCGATGTCGTCGGGACCAGCAAGGGCCGCGGTTTTGCCGGTGTGGTGAAGCGCTACCATTTCAATGGTGGCCCCAAGACCCATGGTCAGTCTGACCGTCTGCGCAGGCCTGGTTCTCTGGCAGCAGGCACGACCCCCGGTCGGGTCTTCAAAGGAAAACGCGGCCCCGGGCGGATGGGGAACGATCGGGTGACCTCTGCGAATGTGCGTGTTGTTTTGGTTGACCCGGAACGCAATCTGCTTGCAGTTGATGGCTCCGTGCCCGGCCCGAAGGGCGGGATGGTCATCATCAAAGCTGCCAGGAAACAAAAGACGCCCGGTTGGGCGATAGCCAGTAATGGGAGTTGAGTAATCATGGAAGTTGATGTCTTCAACATGAAGGGTAAGAAAGTCAGCAAGGCGGAATTGCCTGCGGCGATTTTCGAAGCCCCCGTAAAAGTTGATCTAATGCATCAGGCTTATGTCAGGCAGATGGCCAACAGCCGCCTGGGCACCCACTCGACCAAGGGTCGCAGTGAGGTTTCCGGCGGCGGCCGCAAGCCCTGGCGCCAAAAAGGGACGGGTCGCGCCCGGCAAGGCTCCATTCGTGCCGCGCAATGGGTTGGTGGTGGCAAGATCTTCACCCCCAAGCCGCGTTCTTATGACAAGGCGATGCCTAAAAAGATGCGCAGGGCGGCCTTACGGTCTGCCTTATCGGTAAAAGCCTCTGAAGGTGCAATTGTCCTGGTGGACGAATTTAAACTGGATGAAGCAAAGACTCAGAAAATGGCTGAATCACTGCAGGCCCTGGCTGGGGAAGGCAACGTCTTAGTGCTGATCCCTGCAAACGGTCCGGAATATGCTGATGTGAAACGGGCTTGCGCCAACCTCAGCGATGCAAAGACCCTGAACGCCAGCTACCTCAATATTCGTGACCTCCTCGGTTACAAGAATGTTGTGATGCCTGTTGCTGCGTTGGATGTCATTGCGAGTTATCTCGGATAGGTAGGAATGCAATCATGAAGAAAACTGTATTTGACATCGTCCGCCGCCCGATCATCACTGAAAAATCGAATTATATGTCTTCGATGCTGAACCAGTATGTTTTTGAGGTGGATGCCAGAGCCTCGAAGACCGAGGTCAAAGATGCGATCGAGACGATTTTTGATGTGAAAGTGGAAAATGTTAACGTTATGAACGTGCCCGCCAAGCAATCCCGAAGCCTGCAGAACCGCCGGATGCGGACCCGCTCCAGCTCGTACAAGAAGGCGATCGTGACCCTGGTTGAAGGCGAGCGCATCCCGATTTTTGAAGGGGTGGAGTAATGGCCGTTAAAGTTTACAAACCAAAGACACCTGGTACTCGCCATAAAACGAGTTATACGTTTGAAGAGATCACGAAGACAACGCCTGAAAAGTCGTTGGTCATTCCGCTGAAGAGGAACGCTGGCCGCAATGTGTACGGTCGGGTGACTGTTCGCCATCGCGGCGGCGGCCACAAGCGGTATATCAGGATTGTGGATTTCAAACGCGATAAAGTTGATGTTCCCGCCACCGTTGCGGCGATTGAATATGACCCGAACCGGACAGCCCGCCTGGCCCTGCTGCACTATGCAGACGGCGTGAAGGCCTACATCGTTGCTCCCGTTGGTCTGATGGTTGGCGATACGGTGCTTTCCAGCGCGGAAGCTGAAATCCGACCTGGCAACAGCCTTCCGATGGCGAACATTCCTGTCGGCACCACCATCCACAATGTGGAATTGCACCCCGGCAACGGTGGTCAGATGGTCCGCTCCGCCGGAACTTCGGCACAGCTGCTGGCTAAAGAAGGTAAGTATGCCCAAGTGCGCCTCCCTTCGGGTGAGGTTCGGTTGGTCCTGCAGGAGTGCCGGGCATCCGTTGGTCAGGTAGGCAATGTGGAACACGCCAACATCAAATTGGGCAAGGCTGGCCGCAAACGTCACATGGGTTGGCGCCCTGCGGTCCGTGGTTCTGCTATGACCCCCCGCGACCATCCGCATGGTGGCGGTGAAGGCCGGTCGCCGATTGGTATGCCTGGTCCGAAAAGCCCCTGGGGTAAACCCACCCTGGGCAAGAAGACTCGCCATAACAAGCGCACTGATAAATATATCGTTCGCCATCGCTCACAAGCGAAGCGGCGTCGTAAGTAATCGGAAATTTGGAGCGAGAAAGAGGACGAAATCATGTCGCGATCGCTGAAAAAGGGTCCCTATATTGACCCGAAATTGTTGAAAAAGATTGAAACCATGAACGACAAGGGTGAGAAGAAAGTGATCCGCACCTGGAGTCGGGCGAGTGTGATCTTCCCGCAGATGGTTGGGCACACCATTGCTGTTCATGATGGGCGTCGTCATGTGCCGATCTACATTACCGAAAATATGGTAGGTCATCGGCTGGGCGAGTTTGCCCCCACTCGGTACTTCCGGGGCCATGTTATTTCTGGTCGGGATTAATCGGATCGGAATAGAAAGGTTATTACAATGGCTACTGATATTCGAGCGAAATTGAGCAATCTGGACACGTCTGCCCAAAAGGCACGTCTTGTGGTTGATCTGGTTCGCGGCAAGCCCGCTCTGGAGGCATTGACAATTTTACAGTTCACGCCGAACAAGGCTGCTTTGCCTGTCAAGAAATTGATCAACTCGGCGATTGCCAATGCAGAAGAGAATTTTGGTGTTGCCCGTGAAGACCTGTATGTGCATCAGATCTTCGCTGATGAGGCCCCGACCCGCAAATGGCGCAGCTTTGGCGCCCGCGGCCGGTTCAAACCGCTGTTGCGGCGAAAGTCGCACGTTACTGTGATCTTGCGAGAGATCGAGTAAACAGGCCTCTGTAGAAAGATTATTGAAAGGAACCAGGAGCAAATATGGGTCGTAAAGTACATCCAGTCGGATTTCGACTTAAAATCAACAAACCTTGGTTAAGCCGCTGGTACGCCGAGGGCATGGATTATCAAAATCAATTGCATGAGGACCTTGCTGTCCGTGATATGATCCGCAAATCCAATGACCGGGCTGGCATTTCCCAGATTGAAATGGAACGCTTCCCCGGCAAGATCAAAGTTTATGTGCATACTGCCAAACCTGGCATTTTGATTGGCCGGAGTGGTGAGAATGTGAAAAAACTGCGCAGCGATCTTGAAGCTTTGACGGGCGAAAAGATTGATCTCGAAGTTAAAGAGATCAAATCCCCCGACTTGGATGCTTATCTGGTCGCGGAGAATATCGCCAGTCAGTTGACCCGGCGGATCAGCTATCGCCGTGCGATGCAGCGTGCCATTCAACAGGGCATGCGCCAGGGCGCTGAAGGCGTCAAGGTGATGGTGTCCGGTCGTTTGGGCGGTGCTGAAATGTCCCGCAGCGTTTGGCTGCGTGAGGGGCGGGTGCCCTTGCAGACCTTGCGGGCAGATATTGATTATGCCCAGACTGAAGCCCTGACCACTTATGGTCAGATCGGCGTCAAGGTTTGGATTTATAAAGGCGAGATCTTGCCCCAGGTGGAAGAGGAATCCACAGCCACCGAAGGCGTTTACGTCAGCGAGTAACAAGGACGCCGGCAAGGCGACCGGCTGTTAGCGAGGTAGTCATTATGTTAATGCCAAAACGAGTTAAGTATCGCAAGCAAATGCGGGGACGCATGCGGGGCAAAGCCTATCGCGGCTCCGATGTTTCCTTTGGTGAATTTGGCTTGCAATCCTTGGAACCGGGTTGGGTCAGCGCTCGACAGATCGAGGCCGCCCGGCGTGCCATCGTGCACGAAATGAAACGGCGCGGTAAGGTTTGGATCCGGATTTTCCCGGACAAGCCCTACACCAAGCGCGCTGCTGAAACCCGGATGGGTAAAGGTAAAGGCCCGGTGGAGTATTGGGTCGCTGTGGTCAAACCCGGCCGGATGATGTTTGAAGTGGGCGGGACCGATCCTGATACAGCAAAGCGGGCGCTCCTTCGCGCAAAATATAAGTTGCCCGTGAAAACCAAGATCGTTTCACGTGATGTGCCAGGAGAGGCCTAACAATGAAAGCATCAGATATTCGGAAAATGAGTGTCGCTGAAATTGAAACCGCGATCACTGAGACCCGTCACGCGTTGTTGAACCTGCGGTTCCAAACCATTACCGGCCAGTTGACCGATTCCAGCCAGATCCGCAAAGTTCGTCGGGAAATAGCCCGGTTGGAAACCATTTTGAAAGAAAAGCAATTGGCTGAGGAGAGTGAAGCATGAATGATCGACGTCGGTTGGTAGGGACTGTCATCAGCAATAAGATGCAGAAAACCGCTGTGGTTGAGGTTGTGCGCGTTTATCGGCACCCCCTTTACCGCAAGGTGGTCCGCAGCGGAAAGACTTATAAAGCGCATGATGAGCTGGGTGTGAGCCCAGGCGATAAAGTTAGAATCGTTGAAAGCAAACCGATTTCACGCACGAAACATTGGGTCGTTGAAGAGATCCTGCGTGTGGAAGAGCGGTCTGAAGATGACTTAGTGGAAGAATTGGGAGTCTGAGTCATGATCCAACAAGAAACACGATTGAAAGTTGCCGATAACACCGGCGCTCGCGAAATCCTGGTGATCCATATCTCCGGTGGTTCCCGACAGCGCTATGGCTATGTCGGAGACATCGTTGTGGGCACGGTCAAATCCGCGACCCCCCAGGCGACAGTCAAGAAGAGCGAGATCGTCAAGGCCGTCATCGTCCGGGCCGCCAAGGAATGGCGCCGCGCTGATGGCTCCCTGATCCGCTTTGATGATAATGCCGCTGTGATTTTGGATAATGATGGCGTCAACCCCCGTGGTTCACGTATCTTTGGCCCTGTTGCCCGTGAGCTTCGTGAGAAAGGCTTCATGAAGATCGTTTCGCTGGCACCGGAAGTGCTTTAGTCGGTGAGATAGGAGTAAAGATATGAAAACCAGAATTAAAAAAGGCGACAAGGTCATGGTGGTCAGCGGCAACGACAAGGGTAAGGTTGGTGAAGTTATCCGAGTGCTGCCGTCAGAAAACCGGGTGGTGGTGCAGGGCGTCAACGTGCGCATCAAGCACCAGGCCCAGACTCAGTCCCGCGGCAAGACCATCCCGGCTGGCAAGATTGAGTTCGAAGCGCCGATCAATATTTCCAACGTGATGCTGGTGGACCCCAAGAACAATAAACCCACCCGCATCTCCGTGACCCGTAAAGATGGCAAGCCGGTGCGCGTCGCAAAGCGCAGCGGCACGGCGATCGATAAATAAGGCGCTATTGGGAGTAAGTATGAATAGACTACGAGAGCTTTACAATACAGAGATCGCACCTGCCCTTTTCGAGGAATTATCCCTCGAAAATGTGATGCAGATCCCGAAGATCCAGAAGGTTGTGGTCAATATTGGTGTCGGCGACGCATTGGATAATCCCAAAGCATTGGACGAGGCGGTTCAGGACCTGACCATCATCACAGGCCAGAGGCCGGTCGTCACCAAAGCGAAGAAATCCATTGCGAACTTCAAATTACGTGAAGGGCGCGCAATTGGCACCAAGGTCACTCTGCGCGGTGATAAGATGTGGGCGTTTCTTGATCGTCTGATCAATGTGGCCCTGCCCCGTGTCCGTGACTTCCGCGGTATCTCGGCCGATTCTTTTGACGGCCGGGGAAACTACACGCTGGGTCTGGATGAACAACTGATCTTCCCTGAGATCAACTACGACCAGGTCGATGCGATCCGAGGTATGGAGATCACGATTGTGACCACAGCAGAGAATGACGATCAGGCACATGCGCTGCTGAGTAAATTCGATA
Source organism: Anaerolineaceae bacterium (assembly GCA_011620555.1). Lineage (GTDB taxonomy): Bacteria > Chloroflexota > Anaerolineae > Anaerolineales > Anaerolineaceae > Brevifilum. The sequence goes on from WOYY01000079.1 coordinate 6,756, forward strand.
TGCCGTTCAGGAAAGGATAGTATGGCTAGTAAATGTATGGAGTATCGCGAAAAACGGCGGAAATATCCCACTCAGGTCGTTAACCGCTGCCGTCGCTGTGGGCGCCCACGTGGTTATATCCGCAAGTTTGGTTTGTGCCGTATTTGTTTTCGGGAATTAGCACTGCAAGGGAAAATTCCTGGTGTTACCAAGTCGTCGTGGTAGATCGGCGGAGGTATTTTCGATGAGTGTATCAGATCCAATTAGCGATATGCTGACCCGTATCCGCAACGTTGCTATCAGCAATGGTACAGTTGCAAGCATGCCCAGCTCCAAGATCAAGGCTGAAATCGCCCGGATTTTGACCGAAGAGGGCTACCTGGATAGCTATGAAGTTGTTGAAGGCAGTCAGCCTTATCAGAAGATTTTACGCATTCGGTTGAAATATATCGGTGAACGACGCGACCGCCGCCCGTTGATTACGGGTTTGGAGCGGGTGAGCCGTCCCGGCCGCCGAGTGTATTCCAAGAAGACGGACATCCCCTGGGTGCTTTCGGGTATTGGTGTGGCGATTCTGTCCACCCCTAAGGGTGTTATGACTGGCCAGCGCGCTCGCAAGATGGGCGTGGGCGGCGAGATATTATGTAAGGTTTGGTAGCGCCTGGCGCTATAGGAGGTACGAGACGTGTCTCGAGTAGGACGTTTACCGATAGATGTGCCAGCGGGTGTTGAAGTCAAGATTGATGGCTCCTACGTCCATGTTAAAGGCCCCAAAGGTGAATTGGAATGGACCTTTTCACCCGATATCACCATTAAACAGGAAGATGGCGTGATCTTCATTGATCGCTCATCGGACGAGCCTCTTCAACGTGCGCTGCACGGCACAACCCGGGCTTTGATCAACAACATGGTGACGGGCGTTAGCACGGGCTTTGAGCGGATCCTTGAGATCGAAGGCGTGGGTTACCGCGCTGAGTTGGACGGCAAAAATCTCATTGTCAATGTAGGTTTTTCGCATCCGGTGGTTGTTGAACCCCCCGAGGGGATTAGCTTTGATGTGGATATGAAAGTTCGCCAGATCAAGATAGCCGGATATGACAAACAGGTGGTTGGGCAGGTCGCTGCGGACATTCGCAAACTGCGCCCACCTGAGCCCTATAAAGGCAAGGGTATTCGCTATCAGGGCGAATATGTGCGTCGTAAACCGGGTAAGGCCGGCAAGACAGTATAAGTGTGAAGGTGAAATAATATGGCAAAAAAATCACGCAATCAGGCACGTTTACGCCGACACCTGCGGGTGAGAAAAAAGATTTTTGGTACACCCGAACGGCCGCGCATGAACGTTTTTCGAAGTTCGACTCAGATTTATGTTCAGATCATTGATGATTTCCAGGGACATACCTTGGCCTCTGCTTCAAGTATTGATGCTGAATTGGCTGGCTCCATGAAGGGACTGACCAATTTGGAACAGGCGGAAAAAGTTGGCAAGGCAATTGCTGAGCGCGCCAAGAAGGCTGGAATCGACAGCGTGGTCTTTGATCGTGGTGGATACAAGTACATCGGTCGGGTGAAAGCCCTGGCCGAGGCGGCCCGCGAGGGCGGGTTGGATTTCTAGGAAAGAGGCGATTATGACAGACTACCAAGGCGAGAACCAATATGATGAGCGCGTGATCGACATTGCGCGTGTGGCAAAAGTTGTAAAAGGTGGTCGCCGCTTTTCATTTCGGGTGACCATGGTGATTGGCGACAATAATGGGCGTGTCGGTCTGGGCATTGGTAAAGCGAATGCCGTTCCGGATGCGATCCGCAAAGCCAGTGAACGTGCCCGTAAGGACATGCACAAAGTCAACCTCAACGGAACCACGATCTCACATGAGGTCATTGGCAGGCAGAGCGGCGCCAAGGTGTTGCTCCGCCCGGCGGCTGCCGGTACCGGCGTTATTGCTGGCGGCGGCGTCCGCGCCGTGTTGGAAGCCGTCGGCGTCCATGACATTCTCACCAAATCTCTGGGCAGCAACAACATCCTGAATGTTGTTCGGGCGACCTTTGATGCGCTGGACCAGCTGAAATCCGTCAAGGAACAGGCTGCCTATCGTGGAAAGCCCCTTGACCAGGTGAAACCCTATTGGGAGCGCGAATCCAATGGCTAAGAAAAAACAAGCACAATTATCAATTACATTAGTTCGCAGCCCAATTGGCTATCCCAAACGGCAGAAAGCCACTTTGAAAGCCCTGGGCCTTAAGAAAATCAATCAGACAGTGATCCGGGTTGATAACGAAGCCGTGCGCGGCATGGTGAACGCCGTTATCCATCTGGTGAACGTGGATCAAGCGTAAGGTGTCATTATGGAATTACATGATCTAAAGCCAAACAAAGGCGCCCACAAGGACCGCAAGCGGGTTGGCCGTGGTCCCGGGGCCGGCCAGGGTAAAACAGCCGGCCGGGGTACGAAAGGCCAAAAATCCCGGTCAAGCGGCGGCGTGCCTCTCTACCACCAGGGTGGTAACCTTCCGTACTTCCGGAAGCTACCCTTCATGCGTGGTGAAGGTTTCACGGTCCACAATCGTGTGGAATATGAAGAAGTCAATCTGGAAGATTTGGCGGATTTCGCCGTAGACACTGAGGTGACCCCCGAATTGATGGTTGAAAATGGCCTGGTGAAGAAACTGGGACTCCCTGTGAAGATCCTCGGGCGGGGCGATGTTTCCATTGCTTTGAAGGTGAAAGCAAACAAGATTTCCAAGAGCGCGCAGGAAAAGATCGAACGCGCTGGCGGAAGTGTTGAGCTTATCCAGGATTAATGCCTGTCCTTGAGTAGAAAAAAGGAGCTTGACTTATGAAACGGTCCGCATGGCGCTACCTTTGGAAATCGCAGGACATCCGCCGGAAATTGTTGATCACTTTTGCATTGCTGGTGATCTATCGTCTGGCGTCCAATGTCCCCGTTCCCGGGATCGACGAAAACCTGGTGGCACAACTGACCACAAGAAGTGGCGCGGCCGGTGGGTTGATCAACCTGCTGGATATGCTTTCCGGTGGCGCGGTATCAAACTTCTCGATCCTTGCTATGGGCGTTTACCCCTACATCACAGCCCAGATTATCCTTCAGCTCCTTGTGCCGATCATCCCTGCGCTGGAACGCAAGATGCAGGACGATCCCCGGGAGGGGCGGGCCTGGATGGAGCGCTGGACAATCATCCTGACTGTGCCTATGGCGGCGCTTTCTGCAATTGGTCAGATCAACATTTTCAATGCGATGCTCGGGCAATCGGTGACCCAATACTTCGGATTTACAGGCGGCGCCCTGATCCCGACCCTGGCAACCGTCCTCTCCATGATGGCGGGCACCATGTTTGGCGTCTGGCTGGGTGAGCTGATCTCTGAATATGGGGTCCGGGGCCAAGGCCTCTCATTGATCATTTTCGCAGGTATTGTGGCAAAGATTCCTGCCAATCTGTTCTCTTTATTGAGTGACAGCACGTATTGGTGGCTGGTCTTCATTGTTGTGGCGCTGCTGGTGGTGACCATCTTTGCGGTGGTTTATGTGCAGCAGGGTCGCCGCTATGTACCGGTGATGTTCCCCGGTCGGCGGGTGGGCAGCCGCATGTCCATGCCTGTCAAGAGCAGTGTACCCTTGATGGTGAACATGGCCGGCATGATCCCGATCATCTTTGCTCAATCCATTTTGACCTTCCCGACCATTCTGGCGAGCTTCTTCAACAACGCCAAGGCTGAGTGGCTGAGGAATTTTGCGGCCTGGATCAATACCACCCTCAGTGGGGAAGGGGTGATTTACCCGATCATCTTCTTCCTGATGGTTGTGCTGTTCACCTTCTTCTATACCGATGTTTTGTTCACGCAACAGAACTATGGCGAGAACCTAAAGAAACAGGGCGCGCAGATTCCGGGTGTGGCCCGGGGCGTCGCCACTCAGCGGTATTTGAGCAAGGTCCAGCGCCGGATCACCCTCCCAGGCGCTCTGTTCCTGGGTGTGGTGGCCGCTCTGCCTTATGTTTTGGGTCTTTTCCTGCCGGAAGGTCTTTCTTCAACGAGCATCTTCCTGGTGTCTTCCTCCGGTTTGCTGATCGTGACGGGCGTTGTTCGTGACACCTTCCAGATCATCGAGACCGATTTGAAGATGCATGGTTATGATGACCATCTGATCAGCTGAACGGGATAAAGGTGATAGTATGGCGCCAATGTACATTGTGATGCTGGGCCCTCCGGGCGCCGGCAAGGGCACCCAGGCGAAAAAACTTGCCGAGGCGCTGAACCTCGTGCATGTTTCAACCGGGGATCTCTTCCGAGAGAACCTGAAAAACGAGACTCCCCTGGGCCAACTGGCGCAGCAGTATATGAACAAGGGCGAACTTGTCCCTGATGACGTCACGGTGGCCATGGTTGAAGAACGGTTTGCCCGACCGGATTGTGAAAAAGGCGCTGTTCTGGATGGTTTTCCTCGGACGCCGGCCCAGGCTGAGGCTTTGGAGAGCCTGCTGGCGAAGTTCGACAGCGACGTTAAGGTGGTCCCTTTTATCAAGGTGCCCGATGACATCCTGGTGGAACGGCTCAGCGGACGTTGGATGAGCAACTCAGGCCGGGTTTATCATGAGAAGTACAATCCACCGCTGGTAAAGTGGATTGATGACATTGATGGCTCGCAGCTTTACCAGCGCGACGATGATCGCCCGGACACTGTCCGCCATCGCATAGAAGTTTACAACGAGCAAACTGCACCTTTAATTAATTATTACCGAGACAAAGGACTGTTGGCGGAGATTGACGGCACCCAGCCCATTGAAGATGTATTCCAAGCGATTATGGAATCAGTGAAAGAAGGCTAAGTGTGATTTCCTGGGAACGTTCAATTAACATCAAGACCCCCTACGAAGTTGGCATTATGCGGGAGGCGGGTCGGATCACTGCAGAAGCGCTGGCTGCTACGATTGCGTTGGTGAAGCCTGGCGTGACCACCGGTGAGTTGAATGCAGCGTTTGAAGCTGTCCAGAAGAAGTATGACGTGATCTCACCTTTCAAGAATTACCCCGGCCCGTATCCATACCCGGCCAGCATTTGCACCAGCGTCAATGACGAATTGGTGCATGGCATCCCGGGTGATCGGGTGTTGAAGGAAGGCGATATTGTCAGCATTGACTGCGGCACGATCTATGAAGGTTTTGTAGGCGATATGGCCCGGACGATTGCCGTCGGCCAGGTGAACAAGTCCACCCGGCGGCTGATGGAAGTCACCGACAAAGCCTTGGAGATTGGAATTTCCACGATGGTGCCCGGGAATACGATCGGCGATATTGGCTACGCCGTTCAGACTTATGTTGAGGAGCAGGGCTTTTACATCACCCGGACCTACACCGGCCACGGGGTTGGCCGCAAGATGCACGAAGGACCACAGGTGCCGAATTATGGCCGGCCCGGCCGCGGGATGAAGCTGCGGGAAGGGATGACCATTGCTCTGGAGCCGATGGTGCTGGCGGGAACGCCGGAGACCATCGTGAGGGACGACCAGTGGACGGTGGTCTCTGCGGATGGATCTCTGACGGCCCACTACGAAAACACGATAGCGATCACTGCTGATGGACCTCAAATCCTGACGGCGTTGTAGAGAAAAATATACTGGACGAAAAATAGCTCAGCAAGTATAATCATTACTTTGCTGAAATTCGTAGCAAAATGATTAAGGAGTTTGAAAGTGAAAGTATCGGCATCCATCAAGAAACGCTGCGCGAAATGCAAAATTGTGAAACGACAGGGTCGTTTGTATGTGATTTGTGAAAACCCGAAGCATAAACAACGACAAGGATAAGGATTTATACTATGGCACGTATTGAAGGCGTCGACCTCCCTCGCGACAAGCGCGTTGAGATTGGTCTAAGGTATATTTACGGCATTGGCCCAACCCGGGCAAACGAAATTATTGAAGCCACCGGTGTGGACCCGGATATCCGCGTTAAGGACCTGGCAGATGCTGATGTCTCCAAGATGCGCGAATATATCTCCGGCAACTACATGGTTGAAGGTGATTTGCGCCGCCAGACGCAGATGAACATCAAGCGTTTGATTGAGATCGGCACCTATCGCGGCCTGCGGCATCGCCGGGGCCTGCCGGTCCATGGGCAGCGCACGAAAACCAACGCCCGGACCCGTAAAGGTCCCAAGAAGACGGTTGCCGGTCGCGGCCGCCGCCGGGGTGTTGGCAAGAAATAATCGGAAAAAGTCATCCTTCCGAGGATTACCGTCTGGGGTTCTCCTTCCTTTCTGCCCCGCGGCAAGATGGACCTTCGGTTGGGTGAGGATATGAGTTAGTGAGGTACAATGGCAACTAAAGCACAACGATCGCGGCGAGGTACCAGCTCGCGCAAAGTCAAGCGCCAGATGTCGTCAGCTCAGGTGCATGTTTTCGCTTCATTCAACAACACCATTATCACCGTTACCGATCAACAGGGTAACACGGTTTGTTGGGGAAGCGCCGGGTCGGCCGGTTTCAAAGGCTCCCGAAAAAGCACCCCCTTTGCTGCCCGTTTGGCTGCTGAACAAGTGATGAAGACTGCACAAACCTTCGGGATCCAGGAAGTTGATATTATCGTCAAAGGCCCTGGCCCAGGTCGTGAGTCTGCCATCCGTGCCGTGCAAGGCATGGGCATCACCGTCAAGTCCATTTCGGATATCACCCCGGTTCCGCATAATGGCTGCCGGCCACCCAAACGCCGCCGCGTCTAAAGTAGAATAAGAGAGGAATTCAATGGCAAGATATACTGGTCCGGCGTGCAAACTCTGCCGCCGTGAAGGTGAGAAATTATTTTTGAAGGGTGAGCGATGCTTCACCCCTAAATGCGCGATGGAAAAACGTGCTTATCCCCCAGGTGAACATGGACGTTACAGTGGGCGGAGCGGCCGTCAGTCCGACTATTCATTGCAGTTACGTGCCAAGCAAAAAGCAAAGCGGATTTATGGTGTTTATGAACGTCAGTTCCGCCGGTATTTTGGTGATGCCCAAATGCAAACGGGCCTGACGGGTTTGAACCTGTTGCAGATCCTTGAATCCCGCCTGGACAACGTTGTCTACCGGATGGGTTTTGCGGATAGCCGCAGCCAGGCTCGCCAGTTGGTGAATCATGGTCATTTCCTGTTGAATGGCCGCCGTAACGATGTTGCTTCCACCGTTCTGAAGGCTGGCGATACCATCACTGTGCGGAGCCAATCCAAACAGAACGAATATTTCAAGACCCTCAAGCAAAATGAGGCAACACGGACGCCCCCCGCTTGGATCGAACAAGATGTCAACAACCTGTATGGACGGGTTATCCGTTTACCCGAACGTGCCGAGATTGATGGTAATCTGAACGAACAGCTGATCGTTGAGTATTACTCACGATAAGCCTGCTCAATGGTAGTGCAAAAGGATGCACTGGTAAGGGGTATGACGTGACTGGAACTATAAGTATGGTAAAACCGAAAGTCGAACGGGTTGCAGAAGCTCGGAATTATGGTAAGTTTGCAATCAGCCCGCTGGAACGCGGCTTTGGCACGACCGTTGGGAACGCCTTACGCCGGGTCCTGCTTTCTTCGCTGGAAGGCGCTGCAATCACATCCATTCATATTACGGATGTGCTGCACGAGTTCAGTGATATCGAGGGCGTGCGGGAAGATGTGATCCAGGTGATCTTGCAGCTGAAGCAGCTGCGCATGATCCTCTTTGATGTGGATGTCGCGCACCTTCATCTGGAAGTCAGTGGTGAGGGAACGGTCACTGCGGCCGACATTATTTGTCCGCCGGAAGTGGAAATTGTGAACCCTGACCTCTACCTGTTTACCGTGGACAGCAAAAACGCCAGCCTTGAAATTGATATGACCGTGGAACGCGGCCGGGGGTATTCTCCGGCCAACGAACGCAGTGATCGGCTTCCGATCGGCGAATTGCCGGTCGATGCCATTTTCACGCCTGTCAAAAAGGTCAACTGGACTGTTGGATTAGCCCGCGTGGGTCAGAGCACCGATTATGATCGCTTGATCCTCGAAATCTGGACCGATGGGACGGTCTCGCCCGAACAGGCGATGAGCGACTCCGCCAAGATCCTGATCGAGCATCTGCGTTTCATTGCCGGGATCAGCGAAGAGATGCTCTCTGTTCCGATCGAACAGGTTGAACCCACTGGCACAATTAACAGCGAAGCAGCTGAAATGCCGATTGAAAATCTTGACCTGACCGTCCGGGTCTTCAATTCACTCAAGCGGACTGGCATCACCACCGTTGGCGATGTGATTGATCTGCTTGATAAGGGCGAAGAGGCCATCCTTTCCATCCGCAACTTTGGCGACAAGAGTCTGACCGAGTTGAAGGAAAAGATGGCTGAAAAGGGCTTCCTGGACGAGGAAGAAGAAACGACGGAGAGTTAATAAAATGCGACATAAAGTAAAAGGTTACCGGCTGAACCGTGATTCCGGCCATCGGACTGCGATGCGCCGCACGATGATCCGGCAGCTTCTTGAAAATGAACGGATCAAAACCACACTGCCGAAAGCGAAATCCATTCAGGCAGATGCCGAGAAATTGATCACCCTGGCTCGCAATAACCAGGATGTGGATGAGATCAAGGTTATGAATGCCCGCCGTTTGGCAGTTGCCAAGCTGGGCACGGGAAGCCGCCCGGTTGTTCAGAAATTATTCACTGATATTGCCCCGCGTTATGCCAACCGCAACGGCGGCTACACTCGGATCCTGAAACTGGGCCCCCGCCACAGCGATGGGGCTGAGATGGCATTGATCGAACTGGTCGAAGAGTAGTCCCCCGGACTTACCGGATGGACCCTGTACTTTACAAAAGTATTCTTTCATACAATGGCACCGAATTCGCTGGTTTTCAACGCCAGGCCAACGCTCGGACGGTTCAAGCGGAATTTGAACAGGCCCTGCGTCAGCTAGGCTGGCAGGGGCAAAGCATCCACGCCGCAGGCCGGACGGATGCGGGCGTGCATGCCCGTGGGCAGGTGGTCAGTTTCAGGCTGGCGTGGGATCATTCTGAGAATGACCTGGTCAAGGCGCTGAACTATTACTTACCGCAGGATATGGCGGTTTCATCCGTGGAAGTTGCTGATGCGGATTTCCACCCCCGTTACTCCGCCATCTGGCGCCGCTACCGTTACCATGTCATTTGCCAGCCGGTCCGTGACCCGCTCAGAGAGATGTTTGCCTGGCGGGTTTGGCAGGGAATGGACCTGGAGCGGATGAATTTGGCCGCTCAGGACCTGATCGGCTCGCATGATTTCAAAGCCTTTGGCGCTCCAACGAGCGACTCGGGTGTGACCGTGCGGGAAGTCTTTGCCGCCGAATGGCAGCAGGAGGGTGATGAATATCGTTTTGATATCACCGCCAATGCTTTCCTCTATCACATGGTCCGGCGGACCACCCTGATGCTGGTGGAAATTGGCCAGGGCAAGTTCCCGGTGACGACGATCGCCGAAGGGATCAGAACTGGACAATTGCCTTTGAATGGGCTGGCCCCGGCACAAGGCCTTGTATTGGAAGAAGTGAGTTACAACTGAAGCAATGACGGATTTCATCGAAGGCGGATGCCGGCGAGTGGATCTTTGAATGATGGAGAGTTAGACTGTGAATAAAACATTCGTACCAAAAGGGCAAGTTGAGCGAGATTGGCTGCTGGTTGACGCCGAAGGGCAGAACCTGGGCCGCCTGGCGACCAAGATCGCCCAATTATTGCTTGGAAAAAATAAACCGAATTACACCCCCGGCGCAATGACGGGTGCCAATGTGGTTGTGATCAATGCTGAAAAGGTCGCCGTCTTCCCGACCCGCCTGGAAAGCAAGAAGTATTACCATCACTCGGGTTACCCGGGTGGGATCAAAGAGATCACCCTGCGTGACCAATTGGCCCGATTCCCCGAGCGTGTGATTGAAAAAGCCGTTTGGGGCATGATCCCAAAGAACAAACTTGGCCGCCGGATCTATAAGAACCTGCACGTTTATGCCGGAAGTGAACATCCACATCAGGCACAACAGCCAGCGTTAGTTGAGTAAGAGGAGTACCTGTATTTATGGATAACCGATATTATGAAGGTGTTGGTCGTCGTAAAGAAAGCTCTGCCCGTGTGCGTTTGATGGCAGGCACCGGTGATTTTACCGTGAACGGTAAGACCCTGGAAGCTTTCTTCACCCGTGAGGGTGACATTCCTGCCATTCTCAAGGCGTTTGACGTTACCGACCAGAACCAGAAGAACTACACTGTGACCGTGACCGTTGCAGGCGGCGGTGTGACTGGCCAGCGTGATGCCGTGAAACTCGGCCTCGCTCGGGCACTGGTCAAAATGGACGAGGAACTCCGTCCTGCTCTGCGCCATGGCGGCTTCCTGACCCGCGACCCTCGAGTCAAGGAACGGAAAAAACCAGGCCTCAAACGGGCCCGCAAGGCACCTACCTACACCAAACGCTAGAGCTGGATCACGCTTTCAGAAACCCCAATAGGTTTTGGCCTTTCCAGGCCGGCCCTGTTGGGCGGCTTGAACAGATCTTAGGTGTGTTCTTGTTCACAGGCTAATAGTATGAGAAGATAATAGAGACGTTATTGCAACGTCTCTATTTGTTAATTTGTAAAAACAGGATCGACTATGACCGAAAACAACACTCCCCAGCCGGAATTTGGCATCACACTTTTGGGGCTTGGCCCCGGCAACATCGGCGCGCTCACGCGGGAAGCCTGGGACTGGATCCTCACGCTGGATACGCTTTATCTGCGCACGCTGGCCCATCCGATCGTGAATGCCCTGCCGAATGGACTGACCTTGATTGGGTTTGACAATCTGTTGCTGCAAGCGCGGGAACGGGAAGCCGCCGTAGGCGCTGTGGCGGATGAAATCCTTGCTTTGGGTCGCCAGCCGGGCGGCGTGACTTACGCCGTGCCGGGGCACCCTCTGGTGGCCGAGGCCACCTCCGCAGCGATCATTGCGAGAGCCAAGCGGGAAGGCATCCCTTATCGGGTGATTGGGGGGCTGAGCTTCCTGGAACCCACTTTCAAGGCCCTGGGTATTGATCCCTTCCCCAGCCTGAGCCTGGAGGACGGGCTGGCTTTATCCGGGTTGCATACGCCCGATTTTTCACCTTCCAGCCCGGCCCTGATCACGCAGATCACAACTGCGGAAAGTGCAGCCCAGGTCAGGGCGGTTTTGCTCGGGACCTATCCTGAAACGCATCCGGTCCGGCTGGTGCACGCCGCCGGGACTGATCAGGAGATTGTCGAAGATTTGCCACTGGGCGAGATAGCCCAGTCTCCCGCTTTGGGCAGTCTGAGTTCTCTGTATGTTCCACCCCTGGCGGCCAATGCGTCGTTTGAATCTTTTATGGAAGTGATTGCCCGGCTGCGGGCACCGGATGGCTGCCCCTGGGACAAAGCCCAGACTCATCTGAGCCTGCGGCCATTCCTGATCGAGGAGGCCTATGAGGCGCTGGATGCCCTCGACCGGGGCAATATGCACGACCTGGCTGAGGAATTGGGGGACCTGCTGCTGCAGATTGGCCTGCATGCGCAGATTGGGCTTGAACAAGGCGAATTCACGGTCAATGAGGTGATCGAAGGGATCAGCACCAAGCTGATCCGCCGCCATCCCCATGTCTTTTCCTCGGTGGAGGTGGCCGATGTTTCCGGCGTAATCCAGAATTGGGAAGCGATCAAGGAGAATGAACGCCGGGAGAATGGCGAATCCAGTAAGAAGGGGCTGCTGGATGGCGTGCCCCGCGCGCTGCCAGCCCTGCTGCAAGCCGAGGAGATCGTGGAACGGGTTCGCCGGGTGAAGTTTGACCGGCTCGTTGAGCTGGGAGAGGAAGCGTCCATTCGGGCTATGCTCACCGAGTTGCTGCAATCGTCTGAAACCGACTTTTCTCAGACCTTGGGCGCATTGCTCTTTGGCCTGACCAGTTTGGCCCACCAGCGGGGTGTGGAGGCCGAGGCGGCTTTGCGAGAGGCGATCAACCGCTTCCGGTTGCAGTTTGATAAAATGGAAGCAGATTCATTGGCCGCCGGTCAATCGCTGGTGGACCTTTCCGCTGAGGAGAAGGATCAGCTCTGGATTCGGGCTGAAACGCAGGACCAAGAGGATCAATGACCCAAGCTGAAAACGCAACACCCTCTGCCAACCGGCAGATCGCCCGGGCTGCCGGGACGGTGATGGTGGCTTTCATCATCAGCAACCTGGTCGGGGTGGTCCGGGGCATCGTGATCACCAATGCTTTTGGCACTTCCGTTGAGATGGACTCTTTTAACGCGGCGAACCGGATCGCTGAGCTGCTTTTTAACCTGGTGGCAGGCGGCGCCCTGGGTTCCGCCTTCATTCCAACTTTCACCGGATTCCTGACCCGGGAAGACCGGGCCGGCGCCTGGAAGCTGGCTTCGGGCGTGATCAACCTGGTGCTCCTGGCTCTGATCCTGATCAGCGTTTTGGCCTGGCTCTTTGCGCCTCAGATCGTGCGCTATGGCCTGTTCCTGCTGGCGCCGGAGGCGAACCTGGGACAGGAAGCGCTGACGATCTCCCTCCTGCGGACGATGCTGCCCTCGGTGTTCATTTTTGGCATCAGCGGTCTGGTGATGGGAATCCTGAATGCCCATCAGGTGTTTTTGATTCCGGCGGTCGCGCCGGCCATGTATTCTCTGGGGATGATCCTGGGGACCTGGTTTTTGCCGCACAGCTGGGGCATCCAAAGGCTGGCAATTGGCGTGGTCGGCGGGGCGTTGATGCACCTGGTGGTGCAGCTGCCACGCTTGTTTCGGCTGGAAGGCCGGGCTTATCACTTCTTCCTGGGTCTGCGGGATAAGGTTGTCCTGGAAGTTTTTAAGTTGATGGGGCCGCGGCTGCTTGGCGTGGCCGTGGTGCAGCTCAATTTCATTATCAATACCATCATCGCTTTGGGGCAGCCAGGCGGCAGCGTCAGCGCGATTTCTCTGGCTTTCAGTCTGATGCTGATGCCGGAAATGGCGGTGGCTCAATCGGCGGCGATCGCGTCACTGCCGACTTTCTCGGCCCAGGTGGCGCGGGGCGAGCTGGCGGAGATGCGCGCTTCTTTGGCTTCCACGCTGCGGGCCGTTCTATTGCTGGCGATCCCCTCCTCGGTGGGCCTGATCCTGCTGCGCTACCCTCTGATCCGGGTGCTTTATGAGCGGGGGGAGTTCACTGCCCATTCGACGGAGCTGGTGACCTGGGCGCTGCTCTGGTATGCGGCCGGCCTGGTGGGGCACGCGCTGGTGGAGATTCTCAGCCGGGCATTTTATGCGATGCATGATACCCGCACGCCTGTCACGGTGGGCGTGGCGGCGATGGGCTTGAATATTGGCCTGAGCCTGTCATTTTCCAGTTTGTTCGCCCGAATCGGCTGGATGCCGCATGGCGGGTTGGCGCTGGCGAATTCACTGGCGACCGCGTTGGAAAGCATTGCGCTGATCCTGCTGATGCGCAAACGCTTGAATGGCCTGGGCGGGGGCTATATCTGGAAGGGCGTTGCCACCTCCATCCTGGGGACCGCTTTGATGGCGGCTGCCGTGATGGGCTGGGAAACCCTGTTGGCCGGCCGCTCCCCTGTGGTCATCCTGTTTGGCGGGCTGGGCGTGGGCGTTGGCGTCTATGGCGGGCTGATGTGGGCCTTGAAGGTGCCTGAAGTGATGGGGGTGGTGCGGGCATTGGTGGGGAGGATAAGGCGACGATAGGGGGGGCAGTTTTCAGAATTGACTTGACAAGAGGGCTTTATAAATGTATTTTTTTCTAAAAGTTAATATATTTATTTACTTTAAGAAATATATGAAATATTTGGATTTCAAAAAGAAGTTAATTGAATTACCAGCATTTAATTTAAACGATATCCGAAAGGTCGATCCTGGTTTTCACAAGCCTCAATTGACCTATTGGCTGGATAAGGGCTGGGTTAAACCCATTGTCGGAGGTTACTATACCTTTGATGATGTCCAGATTGATCCCATATTGTTATATTTTATTGCGAACAAGATGGTTCAACCTTCCTACGTAAGTTTGGAATCATCCCTGGCATACTATCAGATCATTCCTGAGAGAGTTTATGGCGTCACCAGCGTGACTTCAAAGAAGACCTCCCGCTTTGAGAGTGATTGGGGACTTTTTAGTTATCGAAGCTTAAAGCCAAGCTTGATGTTTGGATATGAGGTCCTCCGTTCGAGCCAGGGAGAGATTTTTCTGATGGCAAGCATGGAAAAGACGATTTTGGATTACCTTTATTTAAGCAATACTGGGTACAAGCCGATTTATAACTTAAGGATGAAGCGACCCTCTCACGGCCAGATCTGCCAGGAGACGATGCTGATCAGGAGGCCCAGGATGATGCCGCCCAGGGCTTCGACGGGGGAATGCCCCAGCACCTCTTTCAATTCGCCATACTCTCTGACGGGCTTGGCTTTGCCCTGAAAAAACTCATTGATGATCCGGTTGATCTGTTGGGCGTGGAAACCGGCCTGTCGCCGAATATTGGTGGCATCATAGATCACCACGGCCGCCACAGCGAAGGCCAGGCCGAAGGCGGGCGTGTCAAAGCCCATGTAATGGCCCACCCCGGTTGCGGCCGCTGTGACCATGGCGGAGTGCGAACTGGGCATACCGCCGGCGCTGAGGATCAGCGACCAATCCCATTCATTACTCCGCAGGTATTCAATGGGCATCTTGAGGATCTGGGCCAGCAGAGAGGCCATCAGGCAAGCGATCAGGACAGGGTTTTGCAAGACGTCTATCAGGGGCATGGCGTTATCCTTCTGCGCTATCCGAGGAGTCTGAAATTTGGGAGAGCTGCTGAACCTTTAACTCGGCCGATTCGAGCAGTTCCGCGCAACGCTGGGCGAGCAGCTGCCCGCGTTCATAGACTTCCAATGCGGTTTCGAGCGGGAGTTCTTCCCCTTCGAGCATGGCGATATTCTCCTGCAGAGCGGCAAAAGCGGTTTCAAAATCCATAGCCTGGATTTCTTTCTTCAATTCATCAGTCATCAGGAACCTCCTGGATCAATCTTGGAAATTCGGGCAGTCAGGGAACCCTCACTTACCCGGATACGGATGGCTTCATCAATTTCAAGCTGGTTGGCTTGTTTCACGATCCGGCCCGTGTCCTCCTGGGTGACGATTGCATAGCCCCGGTTCAGGACGGCAATCGGGCTGAGGCTGTGCAGGGATTGGGTCAGATGGGCCAGGGTCAGTTGCGCGCGGTCCAGCCGGGACTGGATGGATTTCTCCAATCGGAATTGGACTTCATCCAGACGCTGGCGGTAATTATCCACCCGGTGGGCGGGGGATAATTGTTTCAGAGTATTCTTTTGCTGGGCGACCTCCCAGCGCAGGTCAGCCAGGATTTCCCGCACCAGAACGGTATGCCGGGCGCTGAGTTCAGCGATCACGCCGAGGAGTTCCGCGCGGTCCGGCGTGGCCAGCTCTGCGGCGGCGGTGGGGGTTGGCGCGCGGCGGTCTGCGGCGAAATCGGTCAGGGTGAAATCGGTTTCATGGCCGACTCCGGAGATGACCGGCACTTCAGAAGCGGCAACGGCTCTGACCACCGCTTCGTCATTGAAGGCCCAGAGGTCCTCAATCGATCCTCCGCCGCGACCCACCAGGATCACGTCTGGTCGGATTTCGGCGTTCAGACGTTTCAGGGCCGCGACGATCCCCGGCGGCGCATCGATTCCCTGGACGGGCGTGGGCGCAAGGACCACCTCGGCAACGGGATAACGCCGCCGGAGGGTGTTGAGCATGTCCTGCAGGGCGGCCCCGGTGGGCGAGGTAACGATCCCGATGACCTTGGGCAGCCAGGGCGGGGTCCGTTTGCGGTCTTCTTCGAATAAGCCCTCGGCCTCCAGCTTGGCCTTGAGGCGCAGGAATTCCTGATAGAGCGCGCCTTCCCCGGCGGGGGTCAGGGCGTCCACATAGAGCTGGACCTGACCGCTGACCTCGTAGATGCCCATGCTGCCATGGGCCTGCACCGCCAGGCCTTCGCGGGGTGCGAAGCTCATCCGTTGGGCGGCGTTCCGCCACATGACGCAGCGGATGGCTGCCTCTCCATCTTTAAGGGTGAAGTAAAGGTGCCCCGAGGCCGGCTGGGAAAAATTGGAGATCTCGCCCTCAACCCAGACTTCCTGCAGGATCGGGTCGCTTTCCAAGAGCTGACGCAAATAGGTCGTCAGCTGGCTGACTTTGAGGACGTTTCTGGGCTGAAAGAGAGAAAATTGTTCCATAAGTTATATTTCCGAGCGCGAATAATTAAGTATAACAATAAAATACCCTAGATTGATTATCTGATACAATTATTAAATCTCAAAATTAAGGATGATTCAATAGTGGATCGAATTTGGACACCCTGGCGTATGAAATATATCCAAGAACATCACGATTATCACGCTTGCGTCTTTTGCCAGGCGGCCGCAGAGGCTGATGGCTGGGAGAACCTCATCTTTCACCGTGGGGAGCATGTGTTCATGATCCTCAACCGTTACCCTTACACCAGCGGGCATGTGATGTGTGTGCCCTTTGCCCATGTGGACCGGCTGCATGCCCTGACGGCGGCCGCCCGGGTGGAGCTGATGGAGATGACGAACAAAGCGGTTGATGTCCTCCAGATTGTGTATGAACCGGAAGGCTTCAATGTGGGGCTGAACCTGGGTGAGATGGCCGGAGCAGGCGTGGCCGACCACCTCCACATGCACATTGTGCCGCGCTGGGGCGGCGATACGAACTTTATGTCCACGGTTGGTGAGACCCGGGTGCTGCCCGAGTCGCTTGCGGAGACTTATGACCGGGTGAAAGCCGCCTGGGACCAATTTCAGCCATAGTCAAGGTCTTGATTAAACCAAAAGAGACGTTGGTTCTAAGAACGTCTCTTTTTTGATTCACATTTGGGATTATGCCTGATCTTTGTTTCTAAGCAGCGCCCGGATCAGGGCGACAGCGCCAAGGGCGATCAGCAAGATGGGCCAAAACATGGTTATCGCCGGTTGCAGGCCGAATTGGGCGCCGAAGGCGAAAAACAGGATGGTACTGATCAGGATCAGGGTCAGGCCGCCTGAGAAGTTCTGTTTGAATTTCTTATTGATCAGACCGCTGAGCCAGATCCCGACCCCGACGAAACCGGGGATCAGCGCCCAGACATAAGCCCAGGATTCCCAATTTTGGGTGACTTCCTGATAGTAGAAGATACCGCCCAAACCGGAGAGGATGGCGCCTGGAACGGCCAAGCCCCCCCTGCCCGCGATCAGCGCCCAGAGCAGGAAGATAATTCCCAGGCCGATCAGGATGAAGGGCCAGCGCCAGAAACTGAAGATGTCGGGGTAGATCTCACTTGCCAGGAAGAGCAGACCGATCAGGATCAGGAGGACCCCGCCAAAGATGCCGGATTTTCTTTTCATATTGTGCTCCTTTTTATTCCAAATGCCCTGCCTGCGGGATGAGGGGGCAGGCTGGGGGATTAATGAGGATCGAAAATTATTTATTGCCGAGAGCGTTGATATTCGCCGCGCCATTGATATTTTGGATGATAGCAGGTTCTCCGAAATAATTCAACGTGCCGCCGCCATTGAAAGTGATCGCATTCAGGTCGGTGACGGTCAGGGTCTAGAGGATTGTCTCGGTCGGGAGGAGGGTCTTCTGCCAGATGTTGTCCTGATAATACAGTTTCGGCGTGTCGCCATCAACGGTGGATTGCAGGCTCGAGATGAGGTTATCTTCCGCTCCCACGGTCAGCGAGGTTGATTCACCCTGGGTGATGACCATTTTTACGGCTCCGTCTAGGTGGACAGCCGTTAAGTCGCTGATTTCACGGCTTTCGGTTGCCAGCGTGCCGGAGCCTTTGACGACCTTGATCACAGGGAGCGAGCAGGCCATCACTATGAGGCTGAGAACCAGCAAAACTGAGATAAGAAGGATTTTCCTGGATTTCATGGATGACGTCTTTCAAATTAGCTTTCGTTTTTTTGGATCCATTAACTCTACGGGAAAAGCTTCGATAAGTTGCAGATCTGGGGGAGGCTGGCAATTAAATTAAGAAGGCACCTTGCGAGGTGCCTTGACTGCTTTGAGCCTGACTTTCGGGTCAGACGATGGTCAGACCGGTTTCTTTCAGGAATTTATCCCGGTTTGCCAGGCGGGCCGTCTTGCCGGAGCTGGTCTTGATGATCCAGCCATCCTCCACCAGGTGCACATGGCGCAAGGCCACGGCTGAATCCTGGGTGACGACCTGGCGAATCTCATTGGCGATCCGCTGTTTCTCGTCGGGGTCATCGGTATCCACCTCGGCCACCAGCATGACCTGTTCGGTGCCCATCTTTGGCGAGAAGATGCCGAAGGCCACGGCCCGGCCGGGATGCACGCCGGGGACGGTGTAGGCGATCCGTTCAATGTCTTGCGGGTAGATGTTCTTCCCGCCGACGATGATCAGGTCTTTCTTGCGGCCGCTGATGTAGACTTCGCCATCCAGCATATAGCCAAAGTCCCCGGTCAGATACCAGCCGTCAAGGAAGGCTTTTTTGGTGGCTTCCGGGCGGTGATAGTATTCCGTGAGCATGCAGTCTGACAAGAGGGCGATTTCGCCGATCTGCCGGTCTGGCAGGGAATTGCCTTCCGGGTCCACAATTTTGACCTGGGTGTTGGGGATCGGCTTGCCCGCGGAGACCATGTCGATCGAGGGCTGGCCTTCCACAGCGGGGCGGGCGATCCGGTCGATCTGGAGGGAGTCCCGGTCCACGGAGTCGATCCGCACGGGGGTGTCCACGCCGCCCTGGGTGACGGCAAAGGTGTTTTCGGCCATGGCATAGCTGGTGCCCAGGGCGCTTTCCCTGAAGCCATAGGGCTTGAAAGCCTCCAGGAAGAGCTGCTGGCTGTCATGCCGCATCGGTTCGGAACAATTGGTCACCAGCCGCCAGGAGGAAAGGTCAAGGCCTTCCATGTGGCGGGGGCGGATCTTGGTGGCGCAGAAGTTATAGGCAAAGTTCGGCAGCCAGACGAGGGTGCCCTTGTATTGGCTGACGGCCTGCATCAGGCGCTGGGGCGCACGGACCCAGTCGAAGGGGGACATCAGCACCAGCGGCAGGCCATAGAGGATCGGCATCAGGAAGCCGGCGATCAGACCCATGTCATGATAGAGCGGCAGCCAGCTGACCAGCACATCCGATTTCGGGTCGATATGCAGGACATCGGCATAGGTGCGGACCTGGTTGAGGACGGCCTGGTGGGAGAGGGCAACGCCCTTCTGCAGGCCGGTGGTGCCGGAGGAATGCTGCAGCAGGGCGATATCTTCCGGCTGGCGGCGGTTGAGGTCGAAGAGCGGTTCGCCGCCTTCTCCCAGTTCCTCCGCAATCATCACGGTGCGGACGGAGTCCTCTTCTTTGAGGGCAGCCCGGACTTCCGGCTCAAATTCTGCGTAGGTGAAAATTGCTGAAGGCTGGGTCACCTCGATCAGCGCGGCCAGATCCCGGCGGTAGCGCTCCGGCTGGAGCTTTTCCGTCAGGTAGGGCATGATGGAGGGGATGGCGCCGTGCAGGAGTGTGCCGAAATAGGTGCGGATCAGGTCCTGCCCGTGCTGGAAGATCAGCAGCACCACCTCGCCGGGCTGGATGCCTTCCGCTTCCAGCCTGCGCTGGGCGCCCACCGCGCTGGAGAGCAGCTGGCGGACGGTGATCGGCCGGTCTTCTTCGCCGGCGTGCTGCAGGTAGATCGCAACCTCATCCGGCCGGTTTTCATAGTGGTTTTTGAGAATGTGGTGGAACGTCTGCATTAAGCGTCCTGGCGTTCGATAATCAGATCGGCCAATTGATTCAGGGTGTCAAAGGAGTCCGCGTTCAGCTCTGTGTCGTCAATATGGACGTCAAAGTTATCTTCAACGAATAAGGCGACATCCACCAGGCTGAAGGAATCGATCAGCCCGCTGGAGATCAGCGCTTCGTCGGCCTTGATCTCACGCTCGGGTTGCTGCAGGACTTCTTCTCGCAGGTAGGCTTCCAGTTTTTTAATGATTTCGCTTTTCATTTGATTTTGTCTCCTCAATCAGATTTTTTCATGCCACCCAGGTTCTCTTAGGCGACAATCCTGTGTATTTTACCACCTACGGCGCAAGCAACTGCTCCAGCGCGGGCTTCAGGGCTTCATAGTAGGCCTGAGAGCCGGCGGGGGTCAGATGGACCGCGGAATTGGTGAATTCGGTTTCGGGGACGCTATCCCAAAGGTCGAGATAAGCCCAATCGGACAGGCTGGCATCCTCCGCCAGCCAGGCGCGGTATTGGTCATAGGCCCAGCGGGGGTAGAAGAAGTTATAGCGGATGGCGCTGTTTTCGCCGGCGCTGACCAGGATCGGTTCGTTGACCACCAGCACGGGCACATCCCCGGCCAGGCTGGCCCCAGCCCTGAGGGCCGTGGTCAGCAGGTCTGCCTGCTGCATTTCTCCCGGCGCCCACCCGGCAAAGGCGGTGTTATCCGCTTCAAAATCGCGTTGGGCGGGAGTGTAGTCGGTGGGATAGGTCTGGTCGATCCCGGTGGCCGCCCACATCATGCCGTAGAACTGGAGTTGAAGGGCATCAAAGAGGGTGCGTCGGCGGCCGATCAGGGTGCGGTCCCAATAGGTGGTCTGGGTGAACGCCGAAAGATCGTCTTTCAGAGGCAGATCGTATGTTTCGATCAGCGGAATCACCCGCTGGGGGTTGTTGGCGACCAGGGGCGTTTCAACCTGGATTGAGTTGGGGAAAGATTGCAGGGTCACTGGCCAGAGGATCAGGTCCGGCTCATAGGTCAGGGCTTTTTCGAGGATCATCAGGTCCTTGGCGATGGACATGGAGGGGTAGGCCAGGTTATAGGCCCGCACGGTCCGGCCGTCGCTGGCGGTCAGCCCGTCGGCGTTGATCAGGCCGCTGAGGGTGTCCTGTGGTTCGAGCAGGGTTCCCCAGGTGGCGCTGTCGCCGATCAGGATGATGCGGTATTCGTCGGCCGGCTTCGGACCGGCATGGATCTCATGGGAGGCGAACATCGCTTCCAGGTCGTAGAGGCTGAGGTTATAGGCCTCAGCGGGGTTCTCGCCGAAGGGCAGCCGCACCCGGCCGGGCCAAACTCGGTTGTAGAGCGAAAGGCTGCCCCAGGTGTTCCCGACCGGGATCAGGCCGACCGCAAAATTGAGGATCAGGAACAGCAGCAGACCTTTAACCAGCACATTGCGGATGAATTGGGCGGTGGATTTTGTTTCAGGTTGTTTTTCTTCAGTCATGGGTTATTTCTCTTGCGATCCAGGCGGGCAGGTCATTCGGCGTGGGTCAGTTGCTGCCGCAGGCTGTCGAGCAGTTCCAGGGCGGAGAGGTTGCGGGTGTCCCAGGCCTGATAGCTGAGGTAAACATTCTCGCGGTCCTTATCCAGCCCGCCATTGGGCAGGTCCTGCACGGTCGCCCAGAAGTTCCAAAGCGGGAGGTGGCGGTCATAGGCCACCTGGGCCATCGCCAGGTTGCGGCTGTAATCGCCCTCGGAATTATCGGCTTTGGTGGAGAGCACCGGCAGGACGCCCTGCTCCAGAAGGATATCAACGATCTGGTTAAGATAGGCGATGTAATCCTCCTGCGAGGTGGAGGGGTTCCAGTTGGTGCCCAGGCTGATCAGCACCAGGGAAGGGTTGGAGAGGCGCACTTCGCAGTCCACCGGGGTCTCTGTGGTGTCGCAGAGGTCCGGGTCGCTCCAATAGGGGTTGAGCGCGCTGGGGGCGGTCATCCCGTTCTTGACGGTGATGCTGCGGTGCACAAAGGAGCCGGCGTACCAGTCGATGGTCTCCTGCAGCGCTTCCCGGCCTTCCGGCAGGGTGTAGCGGTTTTCGTCATATTTGCTGAGGAAATAGGTCGGCGAGCTTTGGCAGTCGCCGATCACTGAGAAGACCTGGGCATCCCGGCCCAGTTCCTGCCCGAGGGCGTAGACCTCGAAGGCAGCGGGTTCAAGGTCCGGGATCACGGGCCAATCCTGCCAGGCCTCCGGTTTGAGGCGGGTATCCGGGGTGGCGGTGGGGACGGCTGTTTCGGTTGGCGTGGGCATCAGGGTGCCTGTGGGGGTCAGCGTGGATTTAGCGGGGGCCGCGGCTGTTTGGGTGGGTTGCTCTGTGACGGGCGAGGTGGATTGCGGCGCGCAGCCAGCGACCAGCACAGCAGCCAGCAATACCGTGGTCAGAAGCGTTTTCCGAGGGAGCTGGCCGGTCATGCGATCCTAAACAGCTTTCCGAAAGTCTCCAGGGCCAGCGCCGGGGTGGGGAGGGCGAACCAGATCCAGCCCAGGCTGACGAAGACGAAGTTGAAGGCGACGCCGCTGAGGTGGAGGACCTTGTCCAGAGCCGGGCGCTTCGTAACCAGGGCGGCCCTCTTCGGGCTGGTATAGCTGCTCCAGCGGTTATGGATGAAAAGCCCCAGGCCGTGCCAGAGGCCCCAGATGATGAAGTTGGGCGTGATCCCGTGCCAGAGGCCTATCACCAGCATCGTGCTGACCTGGGTGATAAAAATGACCAGGGGCGCGGGCAGCTTTTTATTTTTGCGCAGCGCGCGGGTGACCGGGTTGAAGAAGTAACCCCGGACCCATTGGGTCAGGGTCATGTGCCAATTATTCCAAAATTGGGTCAGGTTGGGCTGGCGGTAGGGATGGTTGAAGTTTTCCGGCAGGGTGAAGCCCAGCAGGCGGCCCACCCCGATGGCAATGTCGCTGTAGCCGGCGAAATCGAAATAAAGCTGGAAGCTGTAGGCGGCCAGCATCAGCCAGAGCCAGCCCGCCGAGCGCACCTGGGTGACGTTGGCGGCGATGATGGCGACCAGCGCGAGCGTGTCGGCCAGGATGAACTTGCGGAAAAGGCCGGCCGCCAGGCGTGTGCCGCTGGTCCGGAGTTCCTCCGCATCCAAAGGCTGGGGGTCGTTCAAGTCCTTGCGGAACCGCTGGAGCCGATCCAACGGGCCGGCCAGGAAGGTCGGGAAGAAGATCGTGTAGATCAGCACTTCATCCAGGCCCATTTCCTTGAGGCGGCCGTTCATCCGGTCGATCAGGGTGTGGATCAGGCGGAAGGCCACATAGGAGAAGCCCAGCCAGCCCAGGTCGCTTGGCAGCGCCAGGCTTTTGTCCTGGCCCATCAGGCTGCGCAGGCCAGTGCTGGAAAGGCTTGCCAGGGCAGGGGTTTTCAGCAGGACGAAGATCACCAGGATCAGCAAAACGCCCGCCGTCAGGGCTGGGCGAGTGGGCTGGAGGAAGCGCACCAGCAGGGCCGCCAGGAGAGCGATGACCAGCAGGGCGATCAGCACGGATGAGAACTGGGGCGGCCGGGAAGCCGTCAGGACCCCCTGGAGGCTGACAAAGCGCAACAGGGCCAATAGCAGAACGGTCCCGAGGGCCAGGGCGGCGGCGAGCTGGTTTTGCCGGGCTTTGAGCTGTTCCTTTTCAGCCGTCAGCGCCCAGCTGGCCAGCACGAGGCCGAGGGTGGCGGTGGGGAACCAGAAATCCATCTGGCGGATGGGGAGGCTGGGCTGCAGCCAAAAGATCGCAAGGACAGAGCTGACCAGCAGCGCCCAGCGCCGCAGCTTCCCCGGGAAGAGAAGCCGCAGCGCCAGGGCAGCGGCGATCAGGATCAGGATATTGAGCAATGACATTTAGAAACCCTGATAGATCCAGAGCGGCGACCTATCTGCGCTGTAGATCACAAGAATGGCAATCAACAGGCAGAGCAGCAACGCCCAGAGGTTTTCTTTGGTGAAGAGATGGTCCTTAAGCCAGCGCAAAGGTCACTCCGGCTTTATTCGTAACCGCAGAGGCGCCAATCGCCGCCATCTTTGACCACGATGAAGGTGCGGCCGCTGAGGGGGAATTCCCGGGCTTCGCCGTTATAGCTGGCGGAGATGGAGCCTTCGCAGGTGACCCGGGCAGTGTCGCCCTCTTCGCTGACGGTCTGGCAGGTCGCATCCACCAGTTCGGTGTCAACGCTCACGAAGCTGTCCAGTTCGAGGAGGGCCTGCGATTCCCAATCGGCACAGGTATAGCTGATCAGTTCTTCCTGGTTCTTATCGACCAGGGCCTGCTGATAGAGCAGGACGGTTTGAGCAGGGGCATCCTGCCCGCCGGCGCAGGCCGAGAGGGCCAGGCCGAACAGGGCAACAAGCCCGATGAGGTAGAGCCACTTTTGATTTTTCATGTTTTGTCGTCCTCCATTAATTAGGGTGTGATCCAATAGATTTTATCCAAAGTGATGAAATCTGTGGAAGTGATCGAGAGGGTGCTATCCAGGTTATCGAACAAACCCGAGCCCAGGTTCATCTGGCGGAAAAGCAGCTGATAGCTGCCATCATCGGCAGCCAGAGTTGAGGTCAGGAAGAGCTGATCGGCCGCGGTGTTCCAGGCCACGCGGGGGTTGAGGCCGGGGAAGGCATAATATTCAAGCTGGTTCATAACTGCCGGGTTGACCACGAAGATGCGGGCATCGCCGGATTTACCGGTGTAATCATCCCGGGTCTTGGAGAGCAGAACCACATCGCTGCTGTCCGGGGACCATTCGAGCGCGACCGCCCGGTTGCCCGGCAGGTAAAGGTAGTTCTGGTAACTCTTGTCGGTTGCGCCAATATAAAGGATCTGGGTGGTGTCCTCGGTGTTCTCGACCCAGGCCATTTCCAGCCCTGTGCCGGAAAGCGCAAGGTTGGGTTGCCCCAGGAATTCCTCCGGCCCCTTGGCCCCATTGGTCCAGACGGTGTTATCTTCGCAGGCGGCCTCCGCCGGGCAGAGGCCCTGATACCAGAAGAAGCGGGTATCTCCGGTGGGTTTGATCAGGCCGGAGATCTGCCCCGCGGCAACCTGAGTCCAGTTGTCATTGGCCGGGTCCACCAGCCAAACGGCCTGGTTCTCGCCTTCAGCGGTGAGCACCAGCAGGCGCAGGTCATCGGGCAGCCAGAAAGCGCTTGCGTTGCGGCCGGTGACCGCCAGTTTATCCGTCACCACCGTGATGTTGCCGTTGGGGTCGCTGATGGAGAGCTTGCTGCCCTGGCTGACCAGGAGCTTGGTGCCGCTTGGGTCCACATCCTGCAGCTGGTAGCCCGCTTCCAGGACCTGATAGAGGGCTTGGGTCGCCAGGTCATAGGTGAAGACGCCCAGGTTCTGGCTGGCTTCACCGCTGCGCTGCTCGAGGGAGAAGACCAGACGTGGGTTCCCAGCGACGACCGCCGGGCTGGCGGGGGCGGGGCTGATGGCGACTTCGGCAAAGGCGACATCGGGCGTGGGGGTTGCCACGGGGGTCAGATCGGCGGTTGTCTCATCCCGGACGCCGCGCCAGACCGCATCCAGCGCCTGCAGGGCGGTGAAACTGCGGACCGTCCAGGCTTCATAACTGATGTGGAAGCCGTCCCGGTTGGGGTCGATGCCGTGGTTGGGCATGGATTGGACGGCCAGCCAGAAATTCCACAGGGGGATGTGGTATTCGTAGGCCAGCCGGGCGGTCGCCAGGTTGATGCGATGATCGCCTTCAACGTTATCGGCTTTGGTGGAGAGGATCGGCACCACGCCGTTATCAAGGTAGTACTCGATGATGGTGCGCATGTATTCTTCATAGCGTTCCACCGTGCGGCCGGCCCACCAGACTTCGAGGCTGATGATGACGAAGGAGGGGTTGTGCACCCGGTTTTCGCATTCGATCGGGTTCTCGCCGGGCTGGCAGACTTCCGGGTCGGCCCAGACCGGGGAGAGGACGGCGGCCGTATTGAAACCGCCGCGGACGGCCTGACCGTCCCGGTTGAAGGAGCCGCTGAAGTTCTCGATCGTTTCCTGAAGGAAGGCATTCTGCTCGGTGATGGTGTAGCGGCTGGGTTGGTCGTAGATGCCCATCAGCACCTGCTTGATCGCCTGGCAGTCGCCCACTTTGGAGAAGCTTTT
Organism: Anaerolineaceae bacterium; assembly: GCA_011620555.1. Classification (GTDB taxonomy): domain Bacteria; phylum Chloroflexota; class Anaerolineae; order Anaerolineales; family Anaerolineaceae; genus Brevifilum. Next base: position 32,650 of record WOYY01000079.1, read on the forward strand.
GGGGTCATTGCCCAGCGCCAGGCCGTATTGATAGATCGCTTTTTCACGCCCGGTCAGCTCCGGGACCACCGGCCATTCCTGCCAGCGCTCGGGCGGAAGCCGATTTTCGACAATCGGGATTTCCGTCGGGGGAATGACGGTGGGTGTGGGGGATTCGATGGTTTCGGCGATTTGTTCAAGGGGCAGGGTCTCTGTTGGAGCAACAGCCTCATTTTCATTTGGATCGGTTGAGGCAGGCAGGGCTGGCCCAGGCACTTTGCAACTGGTCAGAACCAGCGTTGCCACGATCAGTAAGACGAGCACCCGATAAATTGAGCTCGTGCGCATCATTTGTCCTTTCAAAACACCACTTCCCCTGGTGAAGGACCGTTATTGGTAAAGGGAAGGGTGTGGGAAATTAATTTCAGACAAAAATTGTCCGCTACGAATTATAACATGTTCTGTCGGATAGCAAAACAGGGCGGAAGAGGCTGGAAGCTGGGAAGAGTCTGCTGAATAAAGGTTGTACAATGATTCAACAAATGGACGTCGTCATTGTAAAATAAAGAAAAAACAATGAGAAAAATGGAGAAATTATCATGAATAAGACCTTGAATCGAATTCTGATCGTGGGGTCGCTCCTGCTGACCCTGGGTGTCAATTTTCTGGCCAATGCCCTCCCATTGAACGGCCTGAGTACCGGCGAGATCTCGGATTCCTTCCCGATCCTGTTTGTGCCGGCTGGCTATGTCTTTTCGATCTGGGGGCTGATCTACTTGAGTTTGTCCGCTTTTGCCATCTACAGCGTCACGAAGGCCGGCCTGGCTGATCCGCGGGTGGATGCGATTGCCGGGTGGTTCGCGCTTTCCAACATTTTCAACCTGGTCTGGATTTTCCTGTGGCACTATTTACAGTTCACCCTCACTTTGATCCCGATCCTGGGCCTGCTCATCAGCCTTGTGGTCATCTATTTGAAGCTGCGGGCGGGGGGTGAGGCGCAGGACTGGCAGGGGAAATATCTGGTGAACCTGCCTTTCAGCATTTACCTGGGCTGGGCGACGGTGGCCGTGGTTGCCAATATCTCGCAGGGGCTCTACGCTCTGGGCTGGCGCGGCGCGCCGCTGACCGAAGCGCTTTGGGCTGTGATCCTGCTGGCCGTGGCTACCCTGCTGGGCGTTTTGATGATCTTCCTGCGGAAAGAGGTGGCCTACCCCTTAGTGCTGGTCTGGGCTTTTGTGGGGATCTGGGTCAAGCAGGCCGCGACCCCGCTGGTGGCGACCACGGCGCTGGCGGGCGCGATTCTGTTAGGCGTGCTGGCGCTGGGGCGGTGGGCCGGGGCTGGGCTTTCTGCGAGGAAAGGGTAGAGGAGATAGATTGCAGAATTTTGTCATGCAGGTTCGGCCTGACTGCCTCAGCATGCAGGACCTATTTATTGTAGGTTTTCTCTCAAAGGGTAGCTGTCTGCGGAGCAGACTCATGAGATGAGATTGTTTTTTCCCCTCATCCGGCGCTGTGCGCCACCTTCCCCCGCGGGGGGAAGGCTCGGGTTCTCGGTTGGGGATAATGCTTCCGGTGCAATGACAAAAGAGGTTTGTTACGCAGGGTCGGTTTCAATAAGACTATTGTGATTTATTTTAGGCTTCCCCTCGAAGAGCCTAGCGACGAAGCCCCCAAAACGTAGCTTTGGGGAGGGGAAGGCTAAAGAAACCCTCAATTCTTATCCCTAAGAAAGGCCGTTCACCATCTGTGAACGGCCTTTCTTTGTGAATACTATTTGGTTTGCTACTGTCTGCGGCGGCCGCCGCCGATCAGGGATGCAAAGTACATCAGTTGCAACACGGAGGTGGCAATCGCGGCCACATAGGTCAGCGCTGCGGCGTTCAGCACCTGGCTGACGCCTTTCTCCTCCTCTTCGGTTGTGACCAGGCCGTTGGTTTTCAGCAGCTGGCGTGCTCGGCGGGAGGCGTTCAGTTCCACGGGCAGGGTCGCAATCGAGAAGATCGCGCCGGCGGAAAAGGCGATGATGCCCAGCCAGGCGAGGTCACTGAATTGCAGCAGCAGGCCCAGCAGAAGCAATATCCAGCCAACGGTCGTGCCGATGTTGACCACGGGCACGATGGCCGTGCGGAGCCGCATGGGCAGGTAATCTTCCTGGTCCTGTTGGGCGTGGCCCAGTTCGTGGGCTGTGATCGCCAGGGAGGCGACGCTGGCCGTTTGGGCGATATCCTGTGACAGGCTCAGGACGTTTTTGCTCGGGTCATAGTGGTCGGTGAGCTTGCCGGGTGTGCCTTTCAGCTGCATCCCGTACAGCCCCATCCGATCCGCCAGGCGCTGCGCCGCCTGCGCGCCGTTCAGGCCGCTGCGGTTGGGCACCTGGCTCCAGCGGGAATAGCTGGCATTGACATAGAACTGCGCGATCGCGCTCAAAATGAGCGCGGGCAGCATGTACACCAGGTAGTTGAGATTGAAAACCGGAAAGAACATCGTCCAAATCCTTTTGAGTTTATTGAACCAGATCGAGCAGAACTTCGATGGCCTTGTCGAGCTGGGGGTCGAGACCGTTGAGGTAATCATCTTCGGTCAGTTCGACCTCATAATCGGGGGTCAGGCCCACGTCGCTGATTTGGCGGCCATCGGGGGTCAGCCAGCGGGCGATGGTGATCCGCACGCCGCCGGCATCGTTATCCAGGGCGATCCAGTTTTGGACAGAACCTTTGCCATAGGTGACCGCGCCGACCAGGGGCGCCCGATCGAGGTCCTGGATGGCGCCCGCGGTGATCTCGGCAGCGGAGGCGGTGCCTTCATTGACCAGGACGACCAGGGGGATTTCTGTGGCGGACCCGCCGGGAATGGCCTCATAGGAGTAGGTTTCGCCGTTGCCGTATTGTTCATACATCACCACGCCATCACCGACAAATTCGGAGACGACCTCGATGGCTGTGTTGAGATAGCCGCCGCCGTTATCGCGCAGGTCCAGGATCAGGCCGACCGGGTCCTGCGAGAGCAGGTCGGCGAGGGCTGCGCGGAGCTGTTCGGTGGTGTTGTCGCCATAGGTATAGAGGGCGACATAGCCGATATTGTTATCCAGCATTTCGTAATCCACTGTGGGGACGACGATGTGTTCGCGGGTGATGGTGACCTCAAAGGTTTCGCCCTCGCGCTCGATTGTGAGGATCACATCCGTGCCGGCGGGGCCGAGGATTTGCTGGAGGACGAGATCGCCGGGTGTGCCGGTCACATCTTCACCGTTCACACCGACCACTTTGTCATTGGGCTGGAGTCCGGCCGCTTCGGCGGGGGAGCCTTTCATCGGGGTGATGATCTCGACATAGTCGCCGGAGACATCCACATAGGCGCCGATGCCTTCGTATTCACCTTCAAGCGACTCGTTGGCCTGGGTGAATTCTTCGGGGGTCATGTAGGAGGTATGCTTATCGCCCAGGGAGGCCAGCATCCCTTCGATCGCGCCCTGCATCAAGGCGGTGTCATCCAGGGGTTGGTCAACATAGTTCTCATGCAATAGGTCCCAGGTCTCCCAGAAGGGGGCGAAGAGGGCCTGCTGTTCGGCGGGGGTGCTGCCGGAAGGATCAGCGTAGGTCGTTGAGCAACCCGGGCACTCGGTGGACTCTGTGAGGGTTGAAGTTGTGCCGGAATCGGCGCAGGGGGGGCAGTCCACTGGACCATTGACATAGGATTCACCCCCGAGCAACCAGGGACCCAAATAGACCACGGCTGCGCCAGCCGTGAAGATCAGGACGAAGACGATGATCCCAATCACGATGGATAGAAAAGTACGTAAGCCTTTATTCTGCATAGCGAACTCCTTAATGACCCGCTGATTCCAATAATGGTTCCGGTTTGAGGCTGGGGTGATGAGATTAAATCCGGAGAATTCAGGTCATTTTCAATAATTTTATGAAGATTACCACAGATTTATTAACAAAGGGTATATTCCCCCGTAAAAACCCGCGGGATTAAGCTGCGGATTGGGCCTGGGAGAGGGCGGAGAGCAGCAAGGCGCTCATCGCCTGGGTGCCCGTGATGAGACAGCTCTCGTCCACATCGAAATCCGGCGTGTGCAGCAGAGCATATTTTCCCCGCTTAGGGTCCGCGCCGCCCAGCCAGAACATCGCGCCGGGGACGCTGCGGGTGTAGAAAGCGAAATCTTCGCAGTTGAAGGGGAAGGCCGCCTTGATCGGCACCAAAGCAGGGCCGAGCGCTTCCTGAAGGTCCGGGAGGGCCTGATGGACCACAGCCGGGTCATTGCGCATGTCGGGCATCGCGCCGACGGGTTCCAATTTGTATTGGGCGTGGGAGACGCCGCAGAGGGTGTTCAGCGTCGCTTTGATCTTGCCCAGCGCGGCCCGGCGCAGGTGGGCATCGGCGGCCTTGACCCCCAGCCCAAACTGGCCCGGCCAGGCATCGGGGTGCGCCGCGTCGCGGCTGGCATCAAAGATAATGAAGCGCTGGAGTTCGGGCGGCCCCTGCTGCATTAGATCCAAAAAACGGGACATTTCGGGCCAGGTCTCCGGCAATTGCCAGGTGTTCAGGTTTTGGATCGCCCGGCAGCAGCGTTCGGCCACCAGGTTCAATTGGGCTTTTGAAGCGGGATGGCCTTTTTGGGGGTAGAGCGACACCAGGAAGTGCTGGAAGCCGGCCAGGAAAAGCCCGTCCGTCCAGCCCAGCTGACCCGCGGGGAAGGGGAAGACATGCAGGCCGAAGATGGCGATCGGTTTGGGATTGGCCAGCGCACCCGCCCGGATCATTCGGAGGGCGCCGGTGATCTCTTCTTCCTCGGCCTGGAAAAGGATGCGGACGTTGCCGGGGACGTCGTTGCCCAACGCGGCGATGACCCCCGCCACGCCCACACCGATGGCGCTGTGGACGTCATGCCCGCAGGCGTGCATCACACCGGGGATTTGAGAGCGGTAGGGGACGTCGTTTTCTTCCTGGATGGGCAGGGCCGTCCAGGTCCACCCGCAGGGCAACCGTGGGCCGGCGGGGGTCTGTGACCCAGTCCGCGACCAGGCTGTGGCCGCCCAGGTTAGCGCGGACCTCCCAGCCCAGTTTTTCAAGCTGCTTCCTGAGGGTGGCGGCCGTCCAGGATTCCTGCCCGGAAAGTTCAGGGTGCTGGTGCAGGGCGCGGCGCAGAGCAACCAGAGCTTCAGCCTGGTTGAAACTGTGTTTTCTGATCGCGAGATGGGCAGGCGCGGATAACAGCATGGTGAAAGCCATCCCCTTTTCAAAGGTTATTTAAAGGCTGACCTACCAGCAGGCAGGTCAGCCTTAGTGTTCAAGGACAGGAATTATTCCTTTTTGTCCTTTTTGCCCTTCTTTTCTTTCTTATCTTTCTTATCCTTCTTGTCCTTCTTATCCTTATCTTTTCCCATTGCAATCCTCCTTTAGTGGGTTGGGGTGGGTGAAGGGTCTATCTTATTAATTCTACCCTTTTAAGAGATCAGGTAGATGATGAATTGTGGGAATATGGGGACTAGTTTCGTGGACGAACTGGCCAACCGAGATGGTGGCCATCCCAAGCTCTTGGGCCGTGGCCAGGTTGGCGGGCGAGTCGTCAATGAAGAGGCAGTCTTCCGGCCTTTGCCGGACGGTATCCAGCGCGATCCGGAAGGCCTCAGGCTGAGGTTTGCAGAAGGGCGTCTGGGCATAGATATCAATGATCTGGTCGAAATGGCCGGCCACATCCAGCAGATCGAGCACTCTTTGCGCGTGTTTCCGGGCCGAATTGGTGAAGATGTACTTCGGCTGGGGTAAGTCTGCCAGGATTTTCGAGAGGATGGGGTCCTGCGCCAGATAATCGCCCAGGGAAATATTGTTCAGATAGTCGGTATAGGCATCCATATCCACCTGGAATTCGGATTGAAGGCCGCGCAGCGTGGTCCCATAGGTGCGATAGAGGCGGCTTCGGATTTCGGGGATCTCTTCGGCTGGAAAGTGCAGTTCCTCATGCATGAACTGATGGATGCGCAGAAGGAGCATCTCCATCAGCCGGCTGTTTTGAGGATAGAGCGTGTCATCCAGGTCAAAGAGGATGGCTTTGATGTCAGAGAGTGCGATGGTTTGGGGTTGCTGGGTCATAGGCCAATTATAGCAGGATTGACTCCCTATCCAACCCCGGGGGAGAAAAAACCCCCAACAAAGCTGCCTTCGCTGGGGGCTGGGATTTGGTCCACATCCATATTGCAATACCCTTTCTCGTGTTGGGTGATTTAGATCATGATCTAGTGGAACATTTTGGGTTCCTATTGATTAAAACGAAAAATTGCCCTTCAGCGGACAATTTCTCCCTATTGTTAACAACAGCTTTTGGCTTATGATTTTTATTTCGTAAACGCCAGGCTGACCCAGTCCCCCTGCGAATGCCGTTCGATGAAGGTGAACCCGTTCCGTTCGGCTTTTTGGCGCATCTCTTCTTCCTGGTGTTCGAGGATGCCGGAGAGCAGCAGCGTGCCGCCGGGGCTGACCAGGTTGCCCAGACCATCATCGAACAGGCGCAGGATGATCGGCGCGAGGATGTTGACCAGCACCAGCGGAGCCTCTTGGTAGGAATAGCGGCCCGTCAGGACCTCTCCCACCGAACCTTTGCCGATCTCCAGCTTTTCCGCGGGGATGGCGTTCAGGCCGGCGTTCTCCTGGGTGGAGACTACGGCCGCGCCGTCCACGTCCACCGCGACCGCGTGGCTTGCGCCCAGTTTTAGGGCCGCGATTGAGAGGATGCCCGAGCCGCAGCCGATATCGAGCAGCGGTTTGCCGGGCTGGACGTGCTTCTCCAGCAGGGTCAGGATCAACTGGGTGGTGGGGTGGGTGCCGGTGCCGAAGGCCATTGCCGGGTTGATGCGGATAATGGTGCGCGGCTCATCGGGTTTGGGGTCCTGCCAGGCGGGCAGGATCAGGAGCTTCTCGCCGACGGGGATCGGCGTGTAGTGTTTCTTCCAGGCCGCCATCCAATCCTGGTCGCGAATTTCGGAGTAAACTGGCTCGGGGAGGGGCGCGATCTGCTCCATGTGCCAGAGGGCTTCGGCTAGCTTTTGGCGGGTCTGCTCGATCTGCTCATCCACCGGCAGGTAGCCCGAAACAGCTAAATTCCCGGTGGGGATGTTTTCCTGGACGTGGGCGTCAAATTCGGTCTCGGCTTCCACAGCGACGCCGTTGGAAACGAAACGTCCCAGCAGGTCGGAGAGGGCTTCTGCCAGTTCGCCATCGGAGACGGTGAACTGCACCTTGATCCAGCGGACCGGGCCGCCGTTTTGATCAGCCACCAAAGACCTCGCGCAATTTATCGAAGAAGCTCTGCTCCTGGATCTTGATATCCGGGTCCATCGTCCCGGCGAGCTTTTCAAAATGCTCGCGTTGTTCATCCGTCAGCCGGGTGGGGATCTGGACGGAAACGGTCACCAGCTGGTCGCCCTTGCCGGAGCCGCGCAGGTGGGGGATGCCCCGGTCGCGCAGCCGGAAGACTTTGCCGGGCTGGGTGCCGGGCGGGATGCGCAGGTCAGCTTCGCCTTCCAGGGTCGGGACTTTGATCTCGTCGCCCAATACCGCCTGGGTGATATTGATGTCCAGGTCCAAGAGGACATCATCGCCCTGGCGGCGGAAAAAGTCATGTTTGCGGACGTCAACCTCGAGGTAGAAGTTGCCGTTGGGGCCGCCCTGCGTACCGGGCTGGCCTTCGCCCGCCAGGCGGATCTGTACACCGCTGGACACGCCTGCCGGGATGGAAACTTGTTTGGTGATGGTCTTGCGTTCCAGGCCGCGGCCGTTGCAGGTGGGGCAGGGGGTTTCGATCACTTCCCCGCGGCCGTTGCAGCGCGGGCAGGTGACCACCTGGACCATTGAACCGAGCAGGGTCTGGTGCACTTGGCGGACCTCGCCCTGGCCGTTGCACTGCGGGCAGGTGTGGGCGGAGGTGCCGGGTTTGGCGCCGGAACCGTGACAGGTCTCACAGGTCTCGTCCCGGGTGATCTCGACTTCTTTCTCCACCCCGAAGGCCGCTTCTTCAAAGGTCAGCGTGATCCGGCCGGAGAGATCCGCGCCGCGCCGGGGGGCGTTGCGCGATCGGCGGCTGGCGCCGCCAAAACCGCCAAAGCCGAAAATGCCCTCGAGGATGTCGGAGAGGTCGATATTGTTGAAGTCCGGCATGCCCTGCGAGCTGACCCCGGCATGGCCGTAGCGGTCATAGGCAGCCCGCTTATCGGCGTCCGAAAGGACGGCGTAGGCTTCGTTGATCTCTTTGAATTTTTCTTCTGCATCCGGATTGTCGCTGACATCCGGGTGATATTTGCGGGCGAGGTTCCGAAAGGCGTTTTTCAGATCGTCGTTGCTTGCTGATCGGGGGACGCCCAGGACTTCATAGTAGTCACGTTTTTCCATAGTTCTTTTTTCTGATGATGTTGAATGAAATAATACCCTTGGCGCTGTGTGATCTGAAACCCGGATAAGTCTACTCAGGTCCGCCCGGAGCGTCAACCATGTGCGCGATTGGATGAGATACGGTCAGGTGCCCGATGAATACCGGGCACCTGTTTTGTTTCTCTCTGGGAGGTGGAATTTCTAGACCTGCTTGAATTCGCCATCCACAACGTCTTGGTCGTCATCCCCTGCGCTGTCGTCCGGAGCCTTATCCTCGGTCGGTTCGGCGGAAGCCGCCTGTTGCTGCTGGTAGGCCGCTTCGCCCAGTTTCTGGAGGATTTCCGTCAGGGAGTCGGTGGCGGACTTGATCGCGTCCAGATCCTCGCCATCTTTGACGTCCCGCACCTTGGCGGCCGCATCTTCCACCTTTTGCTTCAGATCCGCGGGGACCTTGTCGCCGAGGTCGCTGAGGGTCTTTTCGGCGGTGTAAACCATATTGTCGGCATGGTTTTTGGCTTCGATCAGTTCCTTGCGCTGGCGGTCTTCTTCGGCATTGGCTTCGGCTTCCTGGCGCATCTTGTCCACTTCCGCTTCGCTCAGACCGGAGGAGGCGGTGATGGTGATGTTCTGGCTGCGGCCGGTGGCCTTGTCCTGGGCGGTCACTTCCAG
>WOYY01000056.1 GCA_011620555.1 Anaerolineaceae bacterium
TTATAAATATGATGAAATAAGTATAATTGCTTGAAATACTATTAAATAGTGGTTTATTAGGGGAAGTTCGGGGTGGCAGGGTAGCTGTCAAAAAGGGCTAATTGTCGCTATAATAATAGAGTCAAGTCAAGGGAATTGGAGATGATGATAAAGATGAAAGAAAAGGATCAAAAGACCAAACGACTTTTTGTCCGGGCGCATTATTTTCTTGCCTTAATTCTGTTATTTCATACCATATTCTTCATCATCTACTGGTTCGCAGTAGGGCGTTTCCGCCTGAGCGTGGATGATTTCGTCAGCGGCCGGGTGGGTTTGACCTTGCCCTACACAACCATTATCATGGTCTTGTATGCCGTCGTCATGCTCTGGAGCCTGATTCGGTTCGTTCGCCTGCGTCTGGCGATCCGCAGCGAGGCCAGCAGGCCTTTTAGGCGGGGATGGGTCTATGTCATCGTCTGGATCGTCGCGATGGCCGGCATCTACCTGACTTTCTATTTCATCCTTCAACAAAATCCCAGCCAAAAGGGTGTCCTGATTCATTTATTGAATTTGGTCCGTCTGGTCGGCGATGTGGTCCTTTTCCTCTTTGCCGCGATCTGGCTGCGGCGTTTGATCCTTTTCCTGCGGAAGAAGATGCTGCTGGCATCTCAAAACCGCAAATGGCCCTGGGCTGTGATGATCGTCCTGGTTTTGATTTCCCTGGTGGGCTTATGGCTGGTGCCGGCTTTGTTTCCACCTAATTGGGCCTATCAGGGTGATCTTCCCACCAAGCCCGCTTTGGTGGCTCATCGCGGCGCCTCAATGCTGGCTCCCGAAAACACCCTGGCATCTGGCGAGCTGGCAGCAGAATATCAGGCTTTGGGTTTTGAGACGGACGTCCGCATCAGCCTGGATGGCGTGCCGTTCCTGATGCACGATGATACCCTGGCCCGGACGACCAATATTGCAGAGATCTTCCCGGACCGGGTGGGTGAGAATGCCTCCAATTTCACGATGGATGAACTCAAACAATTGAACGCCGGTCTCTGGTTCATTCAGAAGGATCCCTTCGGAACGATCGAGGACGGCCTGGTCTCCCAATCCCAGTTGGGGGTGAATCAGGGACAGCTGATCCCCACCCTGGCGGAAGCCTTGGAAATGGTCAAAGATCAGAAGATGGTCATCATGTTCGATCTGCGCTACCCTGCGAGGGAGCACCCCTATTACGATAAATTCTTTGATATTGTGCTGCAAACCTGTCTTGAATCGGGGCTGAATGGAGATGTCTGGTTCCTGGTGGATGAGGAACATCTTGCAGCGCTTCAGGAAGAAGCCCCGCAAATGACCCGGGTGGTCGGCGTTTCCAGTACAGACCTGCCGAATGCGGCTTCGTTGCTCGATTTGCATTATGAAATTGTGAACGTGGACACCGGGATCACCACCCAGGAAATCCAGGCCTATCGCGACAAGGGCCTGGGAGTGAATATTTACACCATTGATGAACCCTGGCTCTTCTCCCAATACTGGCTCTCCGGGGTCACTTCGGTGACGACCAATAACGTGCAGGCTTTCAGTCAGCTGCAAAGGCCCTACCTAAACCTGCCTTATTCCCGTTACCTGCTCTTCTGGGGTGTCTATGGCATCATCCTGGCGATTTGGCTGGCTTCCAGTCAGCCCGGGCCGGAGCATGAACCTGAAAAGCCGCTGGAGACCCCCGAACTGATGGATTTCGCGATTGAGGAGGACCAGCCGGAGGTGATTGAGGCTGAACCGGAAAGCGTTGAGGCGGAAGTCCCCATTGAAGAAGAAACGCCCCCCGCGGACGAACAGGAAGCCCCCGTGAGTCAGCCGGAGGAGGGCGAAGACCCTTTGGCTCAGGACGAAGATCCGGAGGAGGATAAGCCCGAAGACCCTGCTGAGGAAGTCTGACTGAAATAAAGGCTTGAGGGAAAACAAAACATTAAAGAAAGAAGGAAACCATGGCTAAAGTGCTGGTTGTTGGCAGCATCAATATGGATCTGGTCGTCCGAGTGCCGCATTCCCCGAAGCCGGGCGAGACGGTATTGGGCGACGATTTTGAGACGTTTCCGGGTGGCAAAGGCGCGAATCAGGCTGTTGCTGCCGCCAGGATGGGCGGTGAAGTGACGATGGTTGGGCGGGTGGGGAGTGATAACTTTGGCGACTCCCTCATCCAGGGGCTGATCGAAAATAATATCAAGACGTCCTATGTCATCAAAGACCCCGAAACCCCCACAGGCATCGCGATGATCGCTGTGGCGGCCGATGGTGAAAACCTGATCGTTGTGGCTTCAGGCGCGAATTATAAGGTCTCGGAGGCGGATGTTGCCAATACCCGAGACATCATGCGGGACATGGACCTCCTCCTTATTCAATTGGAATGTCCCCTTGAAACGGTAACCGCAGCCATTGACCTGGCGAAAGCTTACGATATTCCCGTGGTTCTTAACCCTGCGCCGGCCCAACCCCTTTCCCAGGCCCTTTTGGCGAATGTGGATGTCCTCACGCCAAACGAGACGGAACTGAAGATTCTGGCTGGCGTTGAGAATGTGAACGAGGCCATTCAGAAGGTTCTGAGCTGGGGGGCCAAGAACCTGGTGGTCACTTTGGGCGCAAACGGCGCGCGGGTGGTCACGAAAGACATGGACCGGCATATCCCGGCTCATGAGATCACCGCGGTTGATACGACTGCCGCGGGTGATGCCTTTAACGGCGCGCTGGCCGTGGCCTTTGCCGAGGGGAAATCCCTGCTGGAGGCTGTGGATTACGGGATGGCCGCCGGCGCCCTGGCGGCAACTCATCGGGGAGCGCAGCCTTCCCTGCCCACGCGGGATGCTGTTGAGAATCTGATCAAGGCCAGCCAGGTGTGAGATTTTGGGGCTTTCTGATGAGTGAAAGAATTGCAGATTGCCTTGTGGCAGAAGCGAAAGATTATTTCGCCTAAAATTATAATTGTTCTCAATCCGCCTCTGCCCCTTTTGCCCGGGATTTTGGGGTGGACGTGGACCTTGCGTTCAAGATCGCAGCCACATGGGGCAGGTCTGCGGTGCGGTGGGCGGCGGTTTGATGGCCCTTGGCCAAGGGAAATGCCGTTTTGGACCGCGATCAAAACCTTTTCGCCAAGGTCTGCCCCAGGCTCATTGAAACAACCGTCCGATTGATGGCGGAGATTTTGGAACTGGATGAGGGAGAGGGGAAGCCTAAAAAGTATAATGTTCCGGCCTGACCGGAATATTTTGTTTTTATGTCCTTTTTCTGTTATATTTTCAGTATGAGTTTATCGGAATTTAATCTGGCTGGGTGGCGATGAGCAATCCGCGCATCATGGTGGTCTGCGGTTTCGGGCTGGGGTCATCTTTGGTCCTGCGGATGACGCTGGATGAGGTCCTCCAGCAGCGCCGGATCAAGGCTGACACCTTTTGTTCGGATGCGGAGACGGCGACCGGGCAGGCCTTTGACCTGGTCCTGACCTCTTCAAATTTGGCGGAGTTGTTTGCGGATGGTGCCGCGCCGGTGATCGTGATTTCCGATTTTCTCAGCCAGGCGGAAGTCGCTGAGAAAGTGCTGCCTGTTCTGGCAGAATTACATTAGAGCAAATCTATTTACTGATCTAAATCTTTCAACAAGGGCTTTGTTCAATGGAAGTCAACGTCTTTTTTGATATCGTCCCCCAGCTACTGCCAACTTTTATGCTGGGTCTGGTCGCCATGGTCGGGCTGCTGATCCAGCGGAAATCTTTCAGCGCCGTCCTGACCGGGACGGTGAAAACCATGGCGGGCACGCTGATTCTGTTCACCGCAGTGAATGTTTTAAACCAGACTATCACGCCTCTCGCTACGCTTTTCGGCCTGGTCTATGAGGTGCAGGGTCAGGCAAGCACGGCCGACTGGACGGCTTTTCTGGGCAGTTATGGCGTTCAGGTCGTCCTAGTGATGGTTTTGGGATTTCTGGTGAACCTGGTTTTGGCCCGAGTCACCCGGTGGAAATATGTTTTTCTCACGGGGCATATCATGTTCTGGAATGCCTTCATGGTGGTAGCCGCGCTGACGGACAGCGGCCAGCTTTATGGCCCGGCGGTCGTCTTGATTGGCGCTCTGGTGCAGGGAGTCCTTTCCACGCTCCTGCCAGCCATGATTTCCCCCTTCGTTCAAAAGCTGACCGGCCGCAAGGATTTCACGGTTGGTCACACCACCACGGTGATCGCCGTGATCGGCGCGCTGCTGGGGAAGTGGTTCGGCGACCCTTCGAAATCCACCGAGGATCTGGATTTGCCGGAAGGCCTGTCCTTCTTCAAATCCATGACCGTTTCCACCTCCATCATTATGACATTACTCTATTTAGTGCTGGGTTTCATCGTTGGGGTCCAGGCGGCCGCCGATGTCTTCACCAGTGGGGCGGTCTGGCTCTGGTTCTTCTGGGTTGTGATGCAGGGCATCCTTTTTGGCGGCGGACTGGTTATCCTGCTGACCGGGGTCCGGATGATGCTGGCTGAGATCGTCCCGGCCTTCCACGGCATCGCCCGCAGGATCGTGCCGGAAGGCGTCCCTGCGCTGGATTGCCCAATGATTTTCCCTTATGGGCAGAACGCCCTGATGATTGGCTTTCCGATTGCCATGATCTCTTCCCTGGTGACCTTGGTGATTTTTGGCCTGGCGGGCTATCCTTATCTGCTCCTGCCCCTGGTGGTAGCGGCCTTCTTTGATGTTGGCCCGGCGGCTATCCTGGCGAATGCGACCGGTGGGCGGCGCGGGGTGGTGATCGCGTCCATTGCGGGCGGCATCCTGCTGATCGTGTTTCAGGCCCTGTCGCTACCTTTCGTGATGAACAGCGCGGCAGGGTTCATCAACGCTTTTGGCGGGAACGATTTTTCAATCATTGCGATTGTCGTTGGGGGACTGACTCGCCTGATCGGCAGCCTGTTCTAAAGAAACCACTGGTTGAGTTAAGTGGAAACTGCCCTGCATGCGCAGGGCAGTTTTTTAACTTGTCGTGTTATTGAGCGTTTAGATGAAGATCACACCGTTGGAATCGTCGGAATCGGCCAACATGGAGGCCACACCGACCACTTCGATCCCGTCGATCAGTTCTTCGCGCTTGATCCCCATCAGGTCCATGGACATCTGGCAGGCCTGGATCTTCACGCCGTTATCAATCGCCGTCTGGAGCATAACCGGCAGCGAGTCGATGTTCTTTTGCTTCATGATGCTCTTGATCATCCCGGTTCCCAGCCCGGCCATCCGCATCTGGGAGAGCCCGGCTTTTTGGGTGCCGCGGGGCATCATCCAGCCGAACATTCGCTCGACCAGGTTCTTCTTGACGCTGACGTGCTCGTTCTTGCGGAGCAGGTTCAGGCCCCAGAAAGTGAAGAAGATCGAAGCCTTATGCCCGGATGCCACCACGCCATTGGCGATGATGCAGCCGGCGAGCGCCTTATCCAGATCGCCGGAGAACATGATCAGGGTCTTGTTCATGCCCAGCGCCCGGCCGGTTTCCACAGCCTTGGGGCTGCCTTTTTGGATGCGGGCTTCGATCACGCCGTTGACGGTGTCCAGGGAGAGCAGCCGGTTGCCTGTCGATTTGGCCCAGGCTTCCACATCGGAGGTGAAGCCGAAGTCCGTGGCCTGCACCTTGACGATGTCGCCTTCATCCACCTCTTTGATCTTGTTGTAGAGCTTCAGGATCGGACCGGGGCATTGCAGGCCGCAGGCATCCACCGCAAACTCATTGCCGGAGGTGACGGCCGCCGGGGGGATCTCTTTGATCTCTTCTCGGCTGCTGATGGTCACGTGCTCGAAGACGTCAAAGTTCGATTGACGGCCAATCGCATGGGAATAGGTCTTATAGCCGCCGGTCAGGTTATAGGCTTCAAAACCAAACTGGTTGAGAATCCGGGAAGCGAAGTAGGAGCGCTGACCGGTCTGGCAGTAGAGCAGGACGGGGCGGTCCTTGGGAATCTCATTGATCTGCTGGCGGATGTCATCCAGCGGGATGTTGATCGCGCCGTCGATCATGCCCAGCGCCAGTTCTTCCGGCAGACGGACATCCACAATGGTGATCTTGCCGCGGTCCAGGGTATTGACCTGGTCCCAGGTCATCACGCGGGCATCGCCGCGCAGGATATTGGCCGCGGTGAAACCGATGATGTTGACGGGGTCACGGGAGGAGCTGAAAGGCGGGGCATAGGCCAGTTCGAGTTCTTCGAGATCGAAGACCGTCATCCCGGCCTGCATCGCGGTGGCCACCACGTCAATGCGCTTGTCCACACCTTCAATGCCCACAGCCTGGGCGCCGAGGATCTCGCCCTTATCATTGAAGAGCAGTTTGAGGGCCATCGGGGAAGCGCCGGGATAGTAACCGGCGTGGTTGGAGGCGTGGATGATCACATTCTGGAAGGGTATCTCGGCCTGTTTGAGGGCTTTTTCGTTCATCCCGACCGAGGCGACGGTCAGATCAAAGACCTTGACGACTGACGTGCCGATTACACCCGGGAACGAAGCTTCTTTATAACCGGCAATGTGATCCGCAGCCACACGGCCTTCCCGGCTGGCGGGGCCAGCGAGCGCTAAGGCGGTCGGGCCATCCGTCAGGCGGCTCATCACCTGGGCGGCATCGCCGACGGCATAGATGTCGGGGTCGGAAGTCTGCATGTGTTCGTTGGTCACGATCGTCCCGCGGACGCCCAGCTCGAGGCCGGCGTCTTTTGCCAATTGGTTTTCGGGGCGGACGCCGATGGAGAGGATCACCATTTCGGCGTCCACTTTGCGGCCGCTGGAAAGTTCCACATCGAGCCACCCGGCGGCGCCGGTGGAGATGGCCTTCAGGCCATCGCCCAACGCCAAACGGATGCGCTTGAAGGTCAGGTGCTGGTGGACCAGGGCGGCCATCTCGTAGTCAATCGGCGCCATGACCTGATCGAGCATTTCGATCAGGGTGACCTGCACGCCGCGGTCAACGAGGTTTTCAGCAATTTCGAGGCCGATGAACCCGCCGCCAACCACAACGGCGCGCGCGGGCTTCTTCTCATCCACAAAGGCCTTGATCCTGTCCATGTCGGGCAGGTTGCGCAGTGTGAACACGCCGGGGAGGTCAACGCCGGGCAGCGGCGGTACGATCGGCGCGGCGCCAGGAGAGAGCACGAGCTTGTCGTAACCCTCCTCGTAGGTTTCGCCGGTCTCCAGGTTCTTCACAGTGACGATTTTCTTCGCGCGGTCGATGCCCGTCACCTCGTTGCGGATGCGGGAATCGATGTTCATCATGGCTTTGAGTTTTTCGGGCGTCACAACCAGTAATTTGTCGCGGTCTTCAATAACTTCACCGATATGATAGGGAAGGCCGCAGTTTGCAAACGAGATATAGGGACCTCGTTCAAGAATAATGATCTCAGCTTTTTCATCCATCCGGCGCAGCCGGGCGGCCGTGCTTGCCCCGCCAGCAACGCCACCAATAATGATAACCTTCATGAAACACTCCTTATAAGCAACAGAATGGAATTATTATAATCTAACCTGCATTTGTGATAAATTTCACCATAATTATATCATTAGTAAACCAGAATGGACAAAGCAATTTGAAAAATCGTTAGTGGGACACAGCGGAGGAGGAAAGGATATTTTCTTTAGAGGACGAACTTGCAGCTCAAAACGAGAATCACAAAGGTGCACCGGTCGGAGAACCTAACCCCATGCTTCGCACAACACTTCCACCTGCTCCAGCCTGGCTGAAGCCCCAGTCTTCCATATTGAAGGGCGGGTTGGCGAGCAGGAAGTCGCAGCGCAGGTCCTTGTGCTTGTCATCCAGGAAGGTCAAAGGATGTCGCCGTCAATGCCGCGGATCGCCAGGTTCATCTGGCAGAGCTTCCAGGTGGTGTAGTTGGATTCCTGCGCCTTGATGCGGTTGTAGAATTCTTCGAAGGTGTCCGAGATATACTTGAGGAAGATCAGCCCGAGGACGACATGCTTATATTCCGACGCGCCCATCGTGCCGCGCAGCTTGTCGGTTGCTGACCATAGCCGTTCCTCGAAGCCCAGGTTTGAACCGTTGCCATTTGCCATATTGAGAGACTCCTGTGAATGGGGCTGCTATTGGTTACCCCGCCTGTGCGAAGGATACGCACCTGTCTATTATAGGATGAAACAGCCGATTATTGGTTTCGATTTATTCAGTTTGCTGAGCCCTCAGTTGTATGGCCAGGGAACTCATCTAGCCAGCGGAAGGATTTTCTTTTATTGACAATCCGGCATAACTCTAGTAAAATATTGGTCGCTTAACACATGCGGGTGTAGTTCAATTGGTAGAACGTCTCCTTGCCAAGGAGAAGGTTGAGAGTTCGAGTCTCTTCGCCCGCTCTTAGAAAGCTCGATGGGCTGATATCCAATGGCCATATCGGCCGGCGATATCAGCTTTTATATATTCCAGGCGACGTAGCCAAGTTGGTAAGGCAAGGGTCTGCAAAACCCCGATCATGGGTTCGAGTCCCATCGTCGCCTCCTGGAACCAAACACCTCGCGTTTCGTGGGGTGTTTTTATTTGGTCGATCATCGGTTCGGCACTCTGTAGGCTGCGCGCT
>WOYY01000031.1 GCA_011620555.1 Anaerolineaceae bacterium
TATTTGTCCACTTATGTGAAGAGGCTGTCCCTTACTTTTGGGACAGCCCCTTTTTGATTTCCCGAGTCCGCTGGGGGTGACCTTTGATGCGCTCAATCCCGCAGCGCACCCTACGACATTGTAAATGCATTGTCGGATCGCTTATCGGCCCACCTTATTGATTCGTCCACCCACTCCCATCCGCACTCCATCGATCCGTAGGGTGGATCGCTGACCCACCCCTTGGTAAATGACAGTCCGATTCGCGGTAAAATATCTCTGACCAACGTAATCAGGAAATCAAATTATGACCGAGACCCAAGACTATCGCCTCCATGCCCTGATCACCGGTACCGTCCAGGGCGTCGGCTTTCGCTATTTCGTCCTGCAAAGCGCGCAGGACCTGGGCCTGACGGGCTGGGTCCGCAACCGCTGGGACGGCCGCGTGGAAGTGACCGCCGAAGGCCCGCACAACGCGCTCAACAATCTGCTGGTCAAGCTGCGCCGCGGCCCCCTGGGCGCCGAGGTGGAAGATGTGCAATATGAGTTTTCGGAGTCGCAAGGGGAGTTCAAGCGTTTTGGAGTATTGGGAACATTTTAAGCAAAGCTTAAAATATATACTTAATGATTCATTCTGGAAAACATTTTATCAATCTGACTTTATAATATAAACCATTACGCCTTTCTACCTAGACAGGGTGGAGATGAACAAATTATTTAATCAAAAGAATATAGAACAATCAACCGTTATTTTACTCACCGCATGGGGTGTTGTAATTATTGGAATTTTTTGTTTGCTCCAAATTTTCGACTATAGTATGGTCCATTCAGTAACAATGGACAATGTCGTCAATGATAAAGACTTTGAATGGCAGATTGATTATATTAAAATTGATAACCATTACATAGCTGTGAGCGGCTGGGCATATTTACATAGTGAAGGCTACAGAAGTTTTGATATCAACGTTGTTCTTCAAAATACAAGCACAAAAAAAGCCATCGCCATTCCAACGACATTAACGAAAATTGAATCGCTGGGCGATGTGGATGGTCAAAACTACGCGGAAGGCGGTTTTCTGGCCAGAGTGAATAAAAGTCTGATCCACTTCCCAGAAAACGATTATGAGATTTATTTAGAGTATCTGGGTCCAGAAGATCATTTCTTTGTCAAGACATCTCTGCCACTTGAGAATAGTATTGGGGATTAAATCATGCTTAAAACAAAACTAAAGGCGTTATTCCAAAACGAATATTTTCCATTGCTTGTTTTAGGCTTGGGCATGTTGTCGCTCCACCTGGTCGCCCCAATCCCGATGGGGGATGACATTTTTTTCGCAGATAATATCAACGGCATTTTTGATGGGGAGTTTCTTAAAGCGCGTTATTTGGGTTGGAGTTCCAGGCTCATCATCGAAGCCTTCATCGGCCTTTTTCTTCACCTGCCTTTAATCCTATGGCGCGTCCTCAATCCCTTGATCATCATCCTACTGGGGCTGGCCCTTTCCAATTTGTTCGTCACACGTGATAAAAGACTATCGAATTGGTTTATTGTCTTTTTATTATTCCTCTATCCTTTCGGAGAAATCTTTTATGGGGGTTGGATAACTATATCTTTGAACTATATTTGGCCGCTCACCTTTGGTCTTTCGGCTCTTGTGGTGCTTAAGAAAATCATTCAAGGTGAGAATATCAAAGTTTTTGAATACATTCTCTCTGGGATTTTATTACTCTTTGCAGCGAACCAGGAAATTATGAGCGTTATTCTTTTGCTGATTTATCTTGCCGCAGGAGGCTATCTGATTCACAAAAAGAAACTACACTGGTTTGTGGTCGTGAGTTTCGCGATATGCCTTCTCAGCCTGCTTTTCATATTCACGACACCAGGGAATTCTGTACGAGCTTTGACCGAAGCCCGCAAGTTTTTTGTTGATTTCCCTTACCTTTCCCTGATTGAACGCCTGGAGATAGGGCTTTCATCAACGCTAGCCCAGTATTATTTCAACTTCAATTTCCTATTTTTTATTTTCACGCTGTTATTATTCTTAGCCGTGTCCCACAAACATGACGGGGTATTCTATAAAGCATATAGTTTATTCCCACTTTTCATATTATTACTCTTCGGGAACAGCATCCACAGTATCGTCGATCGACTTTTCCCTTATCTGGCACCGATTGGCCCAGACATAAGCAAGTATGGTTTTATCACATTGGGTAACTTCACGCAAATCCAAAGCTATATTCCACTCATACTTTTATATATATCCATCCTTTTAGTATTTGGTTCACTTTACATCGTTTTTGAAAACACCTGGTTGAGCGTGCTCAGTATTGGGACGCTTCTCTTAGGGCTACTCTCCAGAATGGTCATGGCCTTCTCCCCTACAATCTTTGCCAGTGGTCTCCGGACCCATTTCCTGCTTTTGGCGGCTACTCTGATTTGCAGTGTATTAATTTTCGAGAAATTATTGGCATCCCCCTCTACCAAAGTCGCAAAAAATGTTCTGCTCTTCAGCGGCTTTGCGGCGTTTGGAATGTATCTTAACCAAATTATGGTGTCTACCTGAAATAAGTCTCAAAATTCTGGGTTTCCAAGTCATTCCGGTGAAATAATGGCATCTCCAACATCAACCGAGACAGTAAACCTCTATCTATCAGGAGAAATCAAGCGTTTTGGGGTATTGGGAACGTTGTAAGCCCTGTCATCGTGAGGTAAACCAAAGGACAAACGAAGCGATCTCAAAAGTGCTTATTCCAGATAATAATAATCCAAGCGAAATAAACCCCTTTTTCCGCTCATCAAATTACTCCTCCTCCCCGCCCCCTGTCAGCAGCGTGACCTTCTTCCAGGGCGGCAGGTCGGATTCATCAGCCAGCAGCGCCCGCAGTTCATAAACCTGGTCGCGCAGCAGCGCGGCCTGCTCGAACATCAGCTCCTTGGCGGCGGCCTTCATCTGCTTTTCCAGCTCCCCGATCATCCGCATCAATTCCTTCTGCTCCAGCTTGCTGGCCTTGCCGCGCAGGCCCTCTTCCTTGTCGCCGCCAACTTCGTGCGCCAGTCGGTCCGTCAGGTCGCGCACGGCCTTGACCACACTGGCTGGCTCGATGTGATGTTCCACATTGTAGGCCCGCTGGATCTCACGACGGCGGTTGGTCTCATCAATCGCAAAGCGCATCGCATCTGTGATCTGATCCGCATACATAATCACCTGCCCGTGCAGGTGCCGGGCTGCGCGCCCAATCGTCTGCACCAGCGCCGTGCCGGAGCGCAGAAAGCCCTGCTTATCCGCATCCAAAATCGCCACCAGCGAGACCTCCGGCAGGTCCAGCCCCTCCCGCAGCAGGTTGATGCCCACCACGACATCAAACACCCCCAGGCGCAGATCGCGCAAAATACCGACCCGTTCCAGCGTGTCGATCTCGGAGTGCAGGTAATGCACCTTCAGCCCCATCTCAAGCAGGTAGTCCGAAAGGTCTTCCGCCATCCGCTTGGTCAGGGTGGTCACGAGAACGCGCTCGCCGTTTTCCAGCCGCTTGTAGATCTCAGCCACCAGGTCATCCACCTGGCCTTCGGTCGGCCGCACGATCACCTCGGGGTCAATCAGGCCGGTCGGGCGGATGATCTGCTCCACCACCTGGTCCGCCTTTTCCAATTCATAGCTGGCCGGGGTTGCGGAAGTGTAGATCGTCTGCCCCATCTGCTGTTCAAATTCGCTAAATTTCAGCGGGCGGTTATCCAGCGCGGAGGGCAGCCGGAAGCCGAATTCCACCAACACCTGCTTGCGGGCCTGGTCGCCGTTATACATCCCCCGGATCTGCGGCACCATCATGTGCGATTCATCCAGCACCAGCAGATGCTCCCTCGGCAGGAAGTCGATCAGCGTCCAGGGGGCGGACCCCGCTGGGCGGCCGTCAATATGCCGGGAATAGTTCTCAATCCCGGAGCAATAGCCCACTTCCCGCAGCATCTCCAGGTCATAGCGGGTACGCTGTTCCAGGCGCTGGGCTTCCAGCAATTTCTCATGGGCGCGCAGTTCGCTCAGCCGGCTCTCGAGTTCCAATTCAATGCTCTCGATCGCTGAGGCCATCCGCTCATCTTCCGTGATGTAGTGCTTGGCGGGATAAATATCTACCGCGTCCAGCGTCTCGAAAACCTCGCCCGTCAGCGGGTTGACGGCGATGATCCGCTCCACCTCGTCGCCGAAGAAGGAAATCCGGTAGGCCCGGGTTTCGTCATAGGCTGGCAGGATCTCCAGCGTGTCGCCCCGCACCCGGAAGATGCCGGGCTTGAGTTCAAAATCGTTGCGGGAATACTGGCTTTCCACCAGCCGCCGCAGCAGGGCGTTCCGCCGGTAGATCTCGCCCACCTCCAGCCGGATCAGGTTGCCCCGGTAGGCGTCCGGGTCGCCCAGACCATAGATCGCCGAGACCGAAGCCACGATGATCACGTCCCTGCGGGACATCAGGGCCGTGGTTGCCGCCAGCCGCAGACGGTCGATCTCCTCATTGATATCCGTTTCCTTTTCAATGTAAAGGTCGCGCTGAGGGACGTAGGCTTCGGGCTGGTAATAGTCGTAATAAGAAACAAAATATTCCACCGCGTTATTCGGGAAGAATTCCTTAAACTCCGCATAGAGCTGGGCCGCCAGGGTCTTGTTATGCGCCATCACCAGAGTCGGCAGCTGCACCTGCTGGATCACATTCGCGATCGTAAAGGTCTTGCCCGTGCCCGTCGCGCCAAGCAAGACCTGGTTGCGGAAGCCCTTTCGCAGGCCATCCACCAGCTCAGCAATGGCCTGGGGCTGATCCCCAGTTGGTTCATAGGGTGCATGAAGATCAAAAGGCATGGAAAATATCCTTTTTGGAAACAAACTTGGATTTCTCGAACAATTGGTCGGATTACATTTTACCTCAAAATATTGCGGCGTTGTAACCCCGCATTGCCAATTTTCATCTGATGAGTAATGCGGTAGAATTCAATAAAAAGAAGGAAAATATCCAATGGCATTCATCCAGGAAATCCAAAGCGTCCTTGACGCCATCGCTGAGAATGAACAGCAAAACATCCAAAAGGCGGCTGAAGCCTGCGCCGCCACCATTGCGGCCGGGCGCGCGGTGCTGCTGTTCGGCGCCGGGCACAGCGCCCTCCCTGCCCAAGAAGCCTTCCCCCGGATCGGCTCGATCGTCGGCTTCGTCCAAATCACCGAACCCGAACTGGGTTTCAACGGTTTCGTGACGGGCAAGGGCGGCCAGCGCCAGATGTCCTTTCTGGAGCAGACCAGCGGCTTTGCCGAAGTGATCCTCGAAAACTATCAGCTCACGCCCGAAGACACGCTGATTGTGATCTCCAACTCAGGCATCAACGCCCTGCCGGTGGAAATCTGCAGCCTGGCCCGCCAGCGAGGCCTCACCACCATCAGCATCGGCTCCACCGCCCATGCGCTCGCCAACCAACCCAAGAACCCCCTCGGAAAGCGCTTGATGGAAGTCGCCCATATCCACATCGACACCCATGTCCGCGAAGGCGACGCCCTGGTGGACCTGGACGGCGGGGTCAAAGCCGGCGGCGGCTCGACCATCGCCTCAATGGTGGTGATGAACGCCATCATCGTGGAAACCATCCGCCTGCTGATCGAGCAAGACATCCCCTTCCACATCTATCCCAGCCACAACGTATCGGCCAACCTGGATGATGTGATCGCCAAAGAACAGGCCTTATTTGAAGCCCATAAAAACCTAATTGCCAAACTATAGGAGACCCCCATGAAATTCTGGCTAGCTACCGCCAATCTTAAACGAACCGAAGAATGCCTGGAATATGGTGTTTTCCAGGGTGTGATCACCAACCCCCATGTCGTCGCCCAGGAAGGCCGCGAACCGGTTTCGCTCTTCACGGACCTGATCACGATCGCCCCGACAGCCTATTACCAGCTCCACGCCGGGACGGTAAACGACATGCTGAAGGAAGCGGATAAGATGCTGTCGATTGACCCCTCCCGGATGCGCATCAAAGTCCCCGCCACGCGCAACGGCCTGTCCGTGATCCGCAAACTCACCAATCTGGGCATCCCCGTGATGGCCACTGCCGTTCCCACCAGTACCTGGATGATCTTCGCAGTCGCGGCCGGCGCGGTCGCCATTGCCCCCTACAGCAGCATGCTCCAAAAGCGCAACATCCTCTCCAAGATGGAAGGCGTCTTTGCCATGCAGGACATCATCGAAACCCAAGGCTACAACGTCGAGATCTGCACCGGCATTTATGATGCCACCGAGATCGCCCGCTATGCCGCCTATGGGATCAAGTCCGCCTTCATCTGGGAAAAAGACGTGGAAACCTATCTGACGCAGGACCTGGCGGATGAAGCCGCCGCCAATTTCAACGGCGACTGGGCCAAGATCGACGCCTACTAGGATTCGGGTTCTGCCCATTGCACTCTGCGCAGTCGGAAGGATAGATGGCTACGCTTCGCTCGCAGTAACGGAGCAGCATTGACCTGCGCACCGTGGGAAAACTGATAAAAAAGCCCCCAAAGGGGCAAAAGGGTGAGGCGCCTGCAGGGATGCGGCGCCTCACCTTCTTATGAGTGGGGTTTTGAAGCAAGCCGGTCATGGGGTTCGGCCGCGAGCCTCGCCGGGCAGCCCGCTCGCGCGGCAGCTTCACCCCGACCCCGTCTTCAGAGTGGCACAAGCCAGCTTTTCGTCCGCGCAATAGGCCGGGTAGCCGAACGCCTTACCGGGGCGCACCCGCGGGGGCGCCCAGCAGCATCTCATCCAGCCCAGCCTTATGCGCCAAATTGGTTTTCGCCATCTCAATCCCTTTCTACTTCCAGACTCTGTCCGGTCAAACGCCCAGCCACCATCCCTGACCCCTTAATATAAGAAATGACCGGCCAAATGGCTGGTCATTTACATCCTATGTAAGGTTTGAAAGACTTTGTCAAAATGTCTAGCGGATAATAAGCGGGATGAAATTCTTCTCGGTCAAATTCACAATTTCATCGGTCGTGAACTGCCAATAAGCGCTGGCAGACCCATCCGCATAAGTCGTCACCGCACCATCCACCGCCTGGACCTGCCAGAAATAGGTCGCGCCCGCAGTGAGATCCGCCAACGTCACGGAGGTATCAACGTCCGTCGAGACCCAATTGCTGCAGGAGGAACTGGTGCTCAGGCAGTAGGCATAAGAATCAACACCCACACTGTTTCCCCATGAGAGGGTCACCGTCGTACTCGGGCTTGAGAAGGCGTTGGCAGGGCTGAGTTTGGAAAAGGTTGGCGAGTTATCCAGGTGCACAATGCTGACCGAGAGCATCTCCATATCCTGGTAAAAACCGCCCCAGGGCATTGTCTGGAGACTGCCCGGGTTATTATCCCAGGTATCCCGAATGTAGATGGTTGATCCATCATAGCCATAGCCAACCACGGAGTGGCCCTCCAGGTTAATCAACACCGGATTCCCGGCATTGATCTCCGCCTGAAAATCCGCCAGAGAAAAAGTGCCCGGGACAATGTTCTCCGTCCGCTGGTTGTAACACTCCGTGACGGTGTATCCCCGGGCTTCGTAAAATTCCTTGCGCCCCAGCGTCCCATCCGGCCAGCTATTGGCTGCCATCATCGCACAGCTCATTTTCGCGGTACTGGAAGTGTAATTCCAGAAAACCGTGCTCCCATCCATGTTATCAAAAGCGGATTGACTGGTCTTCATATAATCCCCGATCGCCGTTCCCGAGGCGTGCTGCGACCAGCCATAGGTGAGATAAGGATCATCGGCGCTGCTTAAATAACTGACCCAATAATCATCAATCGAGCCATTCTCAGATCGGCCATCCACCCCGTTATGGGAAGCGATCAGGGGGTTGTTGGGATAGAGATGGTTGACGCTGTCCTGCCAAGCCGGCCAGGATGTGTCGCTCAGCGGCATCACGCCGCCATTCGTCGGCCCCGAATACAGGGCAGGGTAGCCATGCGTGTCATAATAGGCCGCAACCATCGCCCCGGAGACCGCCGAACAGCCGAAGACCCAGGAGTAGGACGGGAAACTCGGCAGCAGGGTCGCCGCCCGGTCAAGAGAAGCAACCGAAACCCGCGAAGCCTCCCAGGCCGCCCGGTTCGGCGGCTCGGAAGGGCCATTGATCAGGTCCGCGGTGAGCTGCGTGCCATCCGCCAGGGTGGTCCGCATCACGGCATAATACTCATTGACCACGTCAACGGAGATCTGAGTTGGTTGGGCAGTACCTTCCGGGGGGAAGTCCGTCTGCGCGCGCACGCTGTTGAGCGGCGGCAGGCCCAGCAGCACCAGTAAGATCAATAAAATACCAATAAAGGGTCGTTTCAATTTCATCCAGCCATCTCCCAGGCAGGCAGAGTGAAAAAACAGGCAATTTGTGACATTGCCAAGCTTATTATAGTCAGATTGGGTATAAAGGGGCGCTCAAGATGGGAGGGTTTAACCGTGCAGAAACACTTAAGCTTACGGAGAATGAATTAACTTGAAGAGGGTAAAATAAATCAATTGAATTCATTTATTATTTAATCTATACTAAATGACGAAAAACGGG
>WOYY01000058.1 GCA_011620555.1 Anaerolineaceae bacterium
GCAATCCAAATGGAGGGATACAAGCGGTTGAAAGAGGGTCAGGAAGTTGAGTTTTCCATAGAAGACGGCCCCAAGGGCCTCCAGGCGGCAAATGTCACCCTGGTTGATGAAGGTCCAGTAGAAGCCTGAACCTGATCGGACAAAAACAATATCCGTTCAGTCCCTAAAAAGGAATTTTAGATCACCCAAAAAAAATAATCGGGTCGCCATTGCGGCCCGATTTGCTGTTTAATCAGACTTCTCAACAAAAAAATTATCGTTTCGCGAGCGCGGCTTTCATTCTTTCCAGCCCCTCTGCCAACAAAGCCCGGGGACAGGCAAAGTTCAGACGGACAAACCCTTTCCCCTCCTCGCCAAAACTGGCGCCCTCGTTCAGGCCCACTTTGGCTTCCTTCAGAAAAAATTCCTGGGGGGAGACCGGTAAGTCCAAAGCCCGGCAATCCAGCCAGCCGAGGTAGGTCCCTTCGGGCTTCCAGACCGCAACCCCCGGCAGCTCTGATTCGACAAAATCGACCAGGTAATCCCGGTTAGCTTCCAGATAGACCAGAACCTCATCCAGCCAGTTCTGCCCATCGCGGTAGGCGGCCAGCGCGGCCTGCGTGCCGAGGATATTGGGGTGCCCCAGCAGCATGGTCATTGAGGTTTGCAGCTTTTTGCGGAGAGCTTCATTTTGGGCCACGTAGACTGAGGTGGATAGCCCGGCCACATTGAAGGTCTTGCTGGGCGCCAAATAGGTCACCGTGCCCGCCGCGATCTCCGGTGAGAGGCTGGCCAGCGGGATATGCCGGCTTTCCGAGTAGACCAGATCGCCATGAATTTCATCAGAACAGATCAGGACGTCATTCGCCAGGCAGATCTCGGCCATTCGGGTCAGTTCCTCCCGCGTGAAGACCCGCCCCACGGGGTTGTGCGGGCTGCAGAGGATGAACAGTTTGACGCCGGAAGCGGCCTTGGCCTCAAAATCATCGAAGTCAATCTCATACTTGCCATCGCTCCGCCGGATCAGGGGGCTGATGACCCGTTCACGGCCAGCCTCTTCGGGCGCAGCCAGGAAGGGCGGGTAGACCGGCGTCTGGATCATCACCTTATCGCCGGGTTCCGTCAGGCTGTAGATCGCATGGTTAAAGCCTGTGACCACACCTGAGATGAATTCCAGCGCCTCTTCGGCGACGTCCCAGCCCTGCCGCCGCATCAGGTGGGCCTGGATCGCGCCCTTTAATGCCTTCGGCGGCCAGCCATAACCAAATACGCCGTGCTCCACCCTGGCCTTCAAGACCTCAATCACCGGCTCCGGTGAGCGGAAATCCATATCCGCCACCCACATCGGCAGGACATCCTCGTCAAACCAATTCCATTTGATGCTCTCTGTGTTTCGGCGGTCGATAATCTGATCAAAATCCATGTTCGCTCCTTTGTGATTAACACCCAAATTATAGTCCAACTCCTGGCTCGCCAGGCATTACGGACGTCCCTATCGAATCTTCAAGGATGGTATACTCAAACGCAACAAAAGTTCACGGAGTGAAAATTGAATAAGAGTTTCAAGGGTCTCCATAAACTGACCCGCTTCAACGAATATATCTATTTTGTGATCATCACCACCCTGCTGGGTATCGCCTCAGCCCGGGGCGAATTGGATTGGCGGTTCCTGATTGTGCTGATTGCCAACTGGATGGCCGTGGGCTTTGCTTTCATGATCAATGACATCGAAGATGCCCCGGATGACGCCCTTTCACCCAGCAAGGTCAACCGCAACCCAGTCTCCGCCGGCCTGATCACGCCCAAGACCGCCCGGATCTGGACCTTCCTGGTTGGCGTTCTTTCCGCCGCCCTCTTCGCCCTGCTGGGCACCACGCCGTTCATCTTGGGCATGGTCAGCCTGATCCTGGGGTATCTCTATTCAGCCAAGGCTGTGCGGCTTAAGACTATGGCTCTCTTTGATGTCCTCTCCCACTGCCTGATGCTGGCCGGCCTGCAGTTCCTGACGGGTTATTTCACCTACCAAAGCCAGCTCAACCGGCAATGGTTCTGGCCTTTCGCCTTCGTGATGGCGATCTCCATCTATGGCGAAATATACAACGAGATCCGGGATTTTGAAGGCGACACAGCCGCCAACCTGCACCACACAGCAATCGTTTTAGGCAGTAAAGCCAGCCATGTCCTGATGTTTGGGATCCTGTCGATCGGGATCTTCTCGGGTCTTGTTTCTTTTTTCCTGATTGACCTGGTTCCGATGTGGGTTTTCCTGGTCATGGCCGGTCTGGCCCTGATCTTCATCCTCCCGCCGGTCATCAAGATCCGGCACGGGGATGGCAGCATAGCCATCCAAGGCTCCCTGCAAAAACCCCTGGAACGGGCCGCCGCAATCGCCTTATTGTTGCAATTCATCCTGCCCTGGCTGAACCAGGTGCTGGATTTGGGATTATTCAAATAGATCAATAAAGGAATAGCATGGCGCAAAGCAACAAACTGCCCCAGCTGGTGCTGGAAGCCCCCAACCGCTGGCAGGATTACGAACTGCTGGATACCGGCGAAGGTCAGGCCCTGGAACGGATCGGCGCCTATTCTTTGATCCGCCCGGAACCTCAGGCAATCTGGTCCAAAGCGCTGCCCGCCAGTGAGTGGAAAAAAGCGGATGCGGAGATGGTCTCCACCGGCGGCGAGTCGGGTGGAGATTGGAATTTCCGGCACGATATTAAACAACCCTGGTGGATCGATTATCACGGCCTGCAGGCGGAAATCCGACTCCATAAATCCCGGCATATCGGCGTTTTCCCCGAACAGGCCAGTCAATGGGACTGGATCGAAGACCAGATCAAAACGGCTGGCCGCCCAATCAAGGTCATCAACCTCTTTGGCTACACCGGCATGGCGACCGCCGCGGCCGCGCGAGCCGGCGCAGAGGTCACCCATGTGGACGCTTCCAAGCATGCTGTGGCCTGGGCCAGCCGCAATCTCCAGCACTCCGGCCTGGCCAAAGCGCCCGTGCGTTGGCTGGTGGAAGATGCCCGGAAGTACCTGCGCCGGGAAGCCAAACGGCAGTCCTATTACGACGGCCTCATCCTGGACCCGCCCAAATTCGGGCGCGGGCCGGATGGCAAAGTGTGGAGTTATTTCGAGGACATCTCCGAATTGCTCGATCTCTGCCGGCGGGTGCTCTCACGCAAGCCCCGCTTCATCTGCCTGACTTCCTACGCCATTCAGGCCTCCGCGCTGGTTCCCCATCAGGCTTTGGAAGAAATGATCGCCCCCTTCGGTGGGCAGGTGATCAGCGGCGAACTGGTCACGGTTGAAAAAAGCAAGGGGAGGATCCTATCCCACTCCCTTTATTCCCGTTGGACATCCGATTGATGGAACGGAGGACTCATGATGAACAAAGATAAGCGCTTTGCCCTGATCGGCCCGGGTGTGATGGCGGAAGCCATCATCAGCGGACTGATCCGTGAAAGCGTCATTCCCGCCAGCAACATCATCGCGGCCGGCCCGCGGCAGGAACGCCTGGATGAATTATCTGAGCGTTACGGCATTCAGACCAATCCCGACAATGCCAAAGCCGTGCAGGATGCCGATGTGGTGATTCTCTGTGTCAAACCGCAGAAGCTGAGCGAAGTAACAAACGACTTAAAAAGCCAGGTTCCCTCAGGGGCGCTGGTGATCTCGATCGTTGCTGGGGCAACATTGCAACAGTTGATGAGTGGCCTGGATCACCATTGTGTGGTCCGTTCAATGCCCAACACCCCGGCCCAGGTTGGCGAAGGGATGACAGTCTGGACCCAGAGCGAGGCCATCTCTCAGGAGCAGCACGATCTGGCCCAACAGGTCCTCGCGGCTCTCGGGCGGGAGATCTTCGTTGAAGATGAGAGTTATATTGACATGGCAACCGCTGTCTCCGGCACCGGCCCGGCTTATGTCTTCCTCTTTCTGGAAGCGATGATCGATTCCGGAGTCCATCTAGGCCTGCCCCGCCGGATTGCGGAGGAAATGGTTGTCCAGACCATCCAGGGTTCGATGGTCTATTACACCCAAAACCAATCCCACCCTGCCCGGCTGCGCAACCAGGTCACTTCTCCCGGCGGCACCTCGGCCACCGCACTCTACTATCTGGAGAAAATGGGCTTCCGCACGGCCATCTCCCGGGCGATCTGGGCGGCCTTCACCCGGTCGCAGGAACTCGGCAAGGGGCAGAAACACCAGGACCCGGAAAATATCTAGGATGGCGGCATGGAAGACCCTTTGATTGAGATCTCCCAGCAACTCGGTCGGGCCCTCACAGAGCAGAAGCTAACCATCGCCACGGCGGAATCCTGCACGGGCGGTCTGCTGGGGCACCTGCTGACCAGCATCTCCGGTTCCTCCGGCTATTACCTCGGAGGGGTGATCGCCTATAGCAACGCAGTTAAGGAATCTTGCCTCGACGTCCGGCATGAGACCCTGGCGGCCCATGGCGCGGTGAGCGAACAGACCGCCAAAGAAATGGCCGCCGGTGTGCGGGAGCGGATGGGCAGCGATATTGGCATCTCCACCACCGGGATCGCCGGCCCAGCCGGCGGCACCCCGGAAAAACCAGTCGGCCTGGTCTTCATCGGGATCAGCACCGCCGAAGAGACGGTTGCGATTGAATGTCATTTCAAGGGCGGCCGGGGAGAGATCAAAGAGAGCACCGCCCGAACTTTGCTGAATGAAGTTTATAAGAAATTCAACTCAAGGGTTTAAGGAGGAAACGGACATGGGCTTTGAAAAGAAAAAAGTCCTGATTCTGACGGCGGATGCCGGCTTGGGACACCGTTCAGCATCCGACGCGTTGCGGGATGCCCTCCAGATCCAATACGGCGATGCCTGCGAAGTGACGATCAATAACCCCCTGGACCACCCCAAAACGCCCAAATTCCTGAAGAAGAGTCAGTCAGACTACGACGAGATCATCAAACACCTGCCCAATCTTTATAAAGTAGGTTATGAGGTCAGCGATGGGACCCTCCCCGTCAATTTGATCGAAGGCGGGCTGATCGTCGCCCTCTACATCCCGATGCACGAGATCATCCTTGAGCACCAGCCCGATCTGGTCCTGCTCACCTATCCAATGTACCAGGCCCCTCTGAATGCGGTCCTTGCACTAAATCCCAAATTGCAGTTCCCAATTGTGACAACCATCACGGACCTCGTGACCGTCCACCATGTCTGGTTCGACCCGAACGTCACCCGCTGCGCTGTGCCCACGGAAGAGGTCTGGCAACTGGCTCTAAACGCTGGCTTGACTGAAGATCAGATCATCAAAACGGGCATCCCGGTCAATCCCCAAATCAGCGCGTTAAAACAAATCGACCCGCAGGACTTGCGGCGCGAGCTGGGATGGGACGAGAACCTGACCCCTATCCTGGTGGTCGGCAGCCCCAGGATGTCCACCAGCGGGGAGCTTTTGCTCGCCCTGGACCAAGCAGAGGCGGATTTCCAGTTAATTTTGGTTGCTGGGGGCAATGAAAAATTGCACGATCAGATCCAGCGGACCGAGTGGCAGCACCCTGTCAAAATTTATAATTTTGTGGATGACCTTCCGAAGATGATGCGGGCCGCGGGAATGGTTGTCTGCAAGGCGGGCGGCCTAATCGTGACGGAATCGCTGGCCTCCGGACTCCCCCTGCTCTTGGTGGAGGCTTTACCCGGTCAGGAAATCGGCAATGCCGACTACGTGGTCGCCAACGGGGCTGGCGAATTTCACACTGACCCGGATGAAGTCCGCGCTACTGTGACAAAATGGCTGGCGGATGATGGCAGGCTCCTCAGGCAAAGGTCAGAGCATGCCGCCCGGATCGGCAAACCCGAAGCAGCCATTGAGATCGTGGATGAAGCCTGGGCTTTGCTGGGAAAAGGACCTGACTCAGCGCCTGCAGCGCACCGGCTTGCCCGGGCGCTGCGCGTGATGGACCTGCTATCCAGGTTCGACATCATTCCGAATGGCAAATAACGGCTGATTAGGCTCCTTTGTTTTGCGGGACCGGCGCCACCAGCACCCGATCCACCCGCCGTCCATCCATATCCACCACTTCAAACTGGTAATTGTCATAGGTGAATTTTGCGCCGGTCTTCGGGATGCGGCCAAGTTCACTCATCACAAACCCGCTCAGAGTTTGATAGCCCGCGCGATCCTCGCTGGGCATCACGTGGATATTCAATATTTCCTTCAATTCGTCGATCGCAATCAGGCCGTCAAACAGCCAGGAGCCATCCTCGCGCTGCACGGCTATATAATCGGTGTCTGTGCCGTCTTCAGGGATCTCGCCCACAATCGCTTCAAGAATGTCGTAGTCTGTGACCATACCGATGATGCCGCCGAACTCATCCACCACCAAAGCCAGGTGGACGCCGCTGGTTTGGATATTTTCCAGCGCTTTGAGGGCAGCCATGTTTTCCGGGACGTAAATCGGTTCCTGGATGTAATCGCGCAGGTTCAAATCCGTCTCGTTCAGCGAGTGACCCAGGAGGTCCCGGATCTGGATATAGCCGAGGACATTGTCCAGATTGCCATCCGCCACCGGAATGCGGGAATGGGGCGTTTCCATGATCTGCTGCCAGATTTCGGTCATCGGGCTGTTGATATCTAGCCAGGCCATTTCCATCCGGGAGGTCATGATCGCTTCCACCCGCCGGTCGCCCAGCCGAAAGATGCCTGAGAACATATCCCGCTCGACATCCTCAATCACACCAATCTCACGGCCCTCATCGATAAAACCTCTGATCTCTTCCTCGGTGATAGATGGGCCTGAATCCGTGTTGATATGGAGGATTTTCAGGCCGACATTGGTTGAGATGCTGAGCAATCTGGTGAGCGGCCGGAAGACCTTGGTCATCACGAAAATGATCGGCGAAAGCCGGACGACGACAGCCTCCGGTTTACTCACCGCCAGCCGCTTCGGGATCAGTTCGCCCATCACAATCGAGAAATAAGTGATCACCGCCACGACCATGACCAGTGCGATCAAGTCAGCCTGCGGCGCCAGCCAGGAGACCTGCTCCAGCTGCCGTGCCACCGGGTTAGCCAGTGTGGCACCACCGATACCGCCTGCCAGCGTGTCAATCAGCGTAATCATGATCTGGACCGTGGATAAATACTGCTGGTTAGGATCAGCCAATAATGTCAGTGTCTGTTTCGCTCCCACACTGCCCGCTTCCACCCGCTGCTGCAGGCGCGTCTTCCGGGCGGCCACCATCGCGATCTCGTACATTGCAAAGATCGCGTTGAAGAAAAAGAGAACAAAAATGAGAATGATATTGACATAAATAGGCATTGATACTACGACTTTCCTTTCAATCGAGTGCTCTTATTTTACCGTCAATTCCACTCGGACCGATTTTCAGGGGTAAAAAGGAAGTCATTGAGATAAATCTTTGACCATCCAGCGATAGCCCGCCCCCGCCATCTTGACGCGGCGGTTGGATTCGAGGTACATCGCGGTGGTCTTAAACCCCGCACTTTCATACAGCGCTTTAGCAACCTTGTTCTCGATCGCAACCCTCAAGACCAGCCTCTTCAGGCCGGCTTCCTTTGCTTTTTCTTCGGCCTGGGCCAGGATCTGCCCGCCAATCCCCTTGCCGCGATAGCCCTGCTTAACGGCCAGATTGCCAATCACATAATCCCGCCGCTTGACATTCTTCATAAACAACAGCGGCCAGGTGCGCACGACCAGCGCAATCTTCCCCCGCAGCCGGTATTGCTTGAGGACCAGGCGGTCTGCCCGGCGGTCCAGCTTTGCCAGTCGGCTGGCCGGGTAGGCGACCAGAACGCCCACGATCCGACCCCGATGGATGGCCAGGCTGGTTTCCTCAAAGCTCAAACGGTGTCCGGGCATCCTGAAGATCTTCTCCAAAATCGCCCTGGCGCGCGCCTCGCTGCCAAGGCCGATGGTGAAGGTAGCGACCTGGGGAAAGGTCTCATAAATCAGACCGCTGGCCACTTTTGCGTCCTCGGGCCTTGCCGGCCGAAAGCTAAGTTCTGTGGGTTTTATCGTCACTTTTGCCATCTTTCGCTCAGCATTTATCCCCTTAGGTGATCAAATCATCCGGCAGGTGGTCCACCTTGTTCAGGTAGGCCATCATCACCCGGCCATCATCCCGGATATCCACCCGGCTGATCGCCGTATTACTCAGGTGGAACCAGTAGGATTGGGACTCAATATCATAAAATGCGCCCAAGATCCGGCTGAAGATCCCGCCGTGCATCACAATCCCCACCCGATGGTCCGTTCCGCCATGGTCCTTTAATAACTGTTCCACAATCGCCCTGGCGCGCCGGCCATACTGCTCACGGGGTTCTTTCTCCCGGTTCCACCAGCCTTCCTCCGGCAGGTCATCAGGGAGAATTAATTCGGGGAAATTCGTCTCAAAATACGAGCGCCCTTTTCCGGGCAGGCCGTTCCAAATGATCTCTTCGCCCTGCTTTTCAGCCAGGAAAACGCCGCCGTTCTCATGGACCTCCGGCCAGGCCACCAGCGGAAGCCCCGTCTTACGGGCAATCGGCAGCGCGGTCTGAACGGCGCGGGTCATCAGCGAACAATGGAGATGGGTCAGCCCAAAGCCGCCCCGGTTCTGCAAGTCATTGCCGCCTGCGGGTTCCGGCCGGGCCAAAAAGTCCGCCACCAGGTCCGCCTGACGCTGGCCATTGGGCGTCAGCTTGGGGTCTTCAACGCGTTGAAAGAGATAGTCCTTGCGGTCCACCGTGTCCATAATGTGGTTATTCTGAGGCTGTCCATGGCGAATAAAGTAAAACTGCAGCAATGTTCACTCCCGTAATTGATGATAGGTCCGGGCCTCTTCGATCAAGGCGGATATATCCTTGGACTGGTCCGGCCCCTTGCCGTAGTGATCGGGATAGTCCGCCTCACCACTCAGAGCGGCCAGGCTGGCCTGAAGGTTATCACTCAGCGCCAGGGGATCGTAGCCGCCTTCCAAAACGAAGACAGCCCGGCCGCCACAATAGGTTTCAGCGAGGTCCATGACCTTCTGTGTGAGTCGATAAAAGCCTTCCGTATTGACCGTCAGGCTGGTGAGCGGGTCGGAAAAATGGGCGTCGAACCCCGCGCAGACGAACAGCATCTTCGGCTGGAAGGCTTTCAGCCAGGGTTCGACCACCTGGTCAATGAGCCGCGTGAACACTTTTGTGCCGGAAAACGCCGGTACAGGGAGATTCACCAGCCGGCCCCTGGCATGGGGCGCCGCTTCAAGGTGTCCCGTCCCGGGATAAAGCCCCTCTTCGTGGATCGAGCAATACGCCACCTGCTCGGTCTGCCGAAAGATATCCTCGACCCCGTTCCCATGATGGGCGTCAAAGTCGAAGACTGCAACCTTGCCCATCCCGCTGATCACGGCATCCGCCGCGGCAACCGCGAGGTTATTGAACAGGCAAAACCCCATTGGGTGGTCGTGCACCGCGTGGTGCCCCGGTGGGCGGACGATGGCAAACCCCCGCCCGGCGCTGGCGCGCATGACCTTCCGGCTGACCGCCAGGGTCGCCCCCACCGCGCCCAGGGCCGCCTGGTAACTGGCCGGCGTCACGTAGGTTGGCGCTTGATCAATTTCATGAGGGGGGTTTTGGGTTTCCTGCTGGAGGTTTTCGATCATCCTTTGGGAATGGGCGGCCATCAAATCCTCCAGCCGTGCCGGTGCATAATCCAGCCTTTGCATTGCTGGATAAGGGGACTGGGCAATCCAATCCTTAAAATAGCCGAAACGGTTCGGGGATTCGGGATGGCCGGGATAGGCGTGCTCCGGCGCATCCTGATAAGTCCAGTAGACAATCGAATGTTTATCACTCATCATTTCTTTGCAGGGACTAGTATACCGCAAAGGCCCTGCGCCTGCCGGTCCTCTCTAAAAGTGGCTTGGGTTTAAATTGCCTATGCGAAATCAATTCCTTTGGCGAAAGTGGTATAATCCCTACGTTAATTTCTATATCCTGAATGAGATTGAACTCCAATATGTTAGAAAAACTTCAAGGTATCATTGATCGCTACGAAGAGATCGAAAAGCAATTAACGCAGGTCGGTGAAGACTACACCGCCGCGATCGAACTCTCCAAAGAGCGGGCAGAACTGGAGCCGCTGGTCACCAAAGCACGCGAATACCAGGTGACGCTCCAAAAGATCGACGAAACGCAGTCCCTGCTGCATGCCGACGATGAAGAAATGCGTTCGCTGGCCGAAATGGAACTGGAAGAACTCCAATCCAACCTGGTCACGCTCGAAGAGCGACTCAAATCCATGCTCGTCCCCAAGGACCCCCGTGACCAGCGCAACGTCATCATGGAAATCCGGGCGGGCACCGGCGGCGACGAAGCCGGTCTTTTCGCCGCGGAACTCTACCGGATGTACTCCCGCTATGCGGAGCGCCAGGGCTGGAAAACCGAGATCATCTCGCTGCACGAGACCGGGATCGGCGGGATCAAAGAGGCCAGCTTCATCATCAAGGGCAAAGGGGCCTTTTCCCGCTTGAAATATGAATCCGGCGTCCACCGGGTGCAGCGCGTGCCCGAGACGGAGTCCCAGGGCCGAATCCACACTTCCACCGTGACCGTTGCCGTGCTGGCCGAGGTGGACGATGTGGAAATCAATATTCCCGAATCGGATATCAACATTGATGTCTACAAATCCGCCGGCGCTGGCGGCCAGAACGTCCAGAAGAACGCCACAGCCGTCCGGATCACGCACCTTCCCACCGGGCTGGTCGTGGCCTGCCAGGATGAACGCTCCCAATTGCAAAACAAGATGCGGGCGATGAGCGTACTCAAAGCCCGGCTCTATGAAATTGAAGCGGAAAAGAAACAGGCCGAGGAATCGGCTACCCGCCGGTCCCAGATCGGCAGCGGTGAGCGCTCCGAAAAGATCCGCACCTACAACTTCCCTCAGAGCCGGGTCACCGATCACCGCATCAACCTGTCATCCTATAACCTCAGCGGCGTCCTCGATGGCGAGATCGACGAATTTATTGACGAGCTGACCATGGTGGATGAATCTGAAAGATTGGCCCTGGTCGAGGAGTAGCCCCATCAAGCTGAAACAGGTTCGGGCGGAGATCCAATCCACCCTGGCAGCGCAGGATTTTGAAACGCCGGGCAACCTCAGTCTGCTCCTGCTGGGCCAGGCCCTCAATCAACCAAAAACCTGGCTCCTCACCCATCCCGAATACGAGATCCAACCCAAAGAATTCAGCACCCTGCAAAAAGCCTTGAACCGGCTCCTGCAGGGTGTTCCTTTGCCGCATATCCTGGGCGAATGGGAATTTTACGGCCGGCTGTTCCTCGTTTCTCCGGATGTGCTGATCCCCCGGCCGGAGACGGAACTGCTGGTGGAACGGGCCATCGCCCTCGCAGGCCGGCTGCCCCGTCCGCTGATCGCGGATGTCGGGACGGGGTCCGGCGCGATAGCGGTCTCGCTGGCAGCCGAACTGCCCCGGGCCGCCCTGACCGCGACCGACATCTCCAGGCCCGCACTGCGCCTTGCCCGGCGGAACGCTGCGAGGCAGGCCATAACCTCGATTCACTTCCTCCAGGCGGACCTGCTCCTGCCCCTCGCCGCGAAATTCGACTTGATCTGCGCCAATCTCCCCTACATCCCCACCGCCACCCTGCAAGAGCTTGATGTCGCCCAATGGGAACCGACCCTGGCGCTGGATGGCGGCCCCACCGGGCTGGACCTCATCACCCGGCTGCTCCACCAGGCCCAGACTCGTCTGACGCCGGCCGGCAGCCTCCTGCTTGAGATTGAATCAACCCTGGGGCAGGAAACCCTCGCCCTGGCCCAATCCGTTTTCCCCAATGCGGAGGTCACTCTGCGGCAGGACCTGGCGGGCAGAAACCGTCTGGTTGAGATCCATTCCAATTAGTTTCAGGCAAAAAATAGTTTAGAATTGATCATTGGAACGTTACCCAAGGAAGCCCCATGATCGAAACTGCCATTCTTGCGACAGATGACCCCCAGGCGCTGCCTGCGGCGGTCCGGATCATCCGCCAGGGCGGATTGATCGCCTTTCCCACCGACACGATCTACGGCGTCGCCGGAGACCCCTTCAACCCCAATGCCCTGCAAAAGATCTACCAGGCCAAAGAGCGGCCGGACGAAAAAGCCCTGCCCGTGCTGATCGGCGCGTTCGACCAGCTGATCGGCCTCGTCTCAGACCTCCCCGAGCGGGTGGAAGCCATTGCCAGAGCGTTCTGGCCCGGTCCGCTGACCCTGGTGCTGCCCAAAAACCTAAGCCTCCCCCCAGAGCTTTCCGCTTATCCCACCGTCGGCGTGCGGATGCCGAACCTGGCCTTCACTCTGAGCCTGCTCAGGCAGACCGGACCGCTCGCCACCACCTCAGCCAACATCTCCGGCGGGCCGAACCCGACCTCCGCTCAGGACGTGCTGGACCAATTGGGCGGCCGGATCGACCTGGTCCTCAATGGCGGCCCGACCCCTGGCCCAACCGCTTCCACCGTGGCGGATGTCTCGACGGAGGAAATCAAAATCCTGCGGGAAGGCCCCATTTCCCTTTCCGACCTCACCCGCCTCGGCAGATAGGATGAAACATGGAAATCGAAACCAAGGATTTCAGCCTCACGCTTTCTTCGATCTCCGGAACGCTCACGCTCAGTTCCCGCATTTTCCCCGAAACCGCCTTCCAAACCCGCCTCAACGCCCGCATCGAAAGAAACGGCCAGCCCCTGATGCTCCTGGGCAAATCCTGGTCGATCCTGGAAACGGAAGAGCCAACCATCACCGAGGCCGTCGCCGGGCCGATGCGCCAAGTCGTCTTCCGCCTGGCGACCACTCAAAAAGACCTGTCCCTGAGGGTGTATTGCGGGCTGTCCATCGCTGAACCCACTGCTTTTTTCCGGTTCGAACTGGTCAACCAGAGCGAATCCGCTTTCGCCCTCCATCACATTGACCTGTTGGATATCCCCGCCGGGCAGCTGCACCTGGGCCAGGCTCGCCCGGACGACCCCGTCTTCTACAGCAACGGCTGGCAATCCTGGTCTTCCACGGGCGCTTATGGTTTCGGAGAACGGCAAAACACCTCCATCCTGGGCCGCTTCCAAAACCCGATGGTGGTCAATCCGGACACGCCCCAGCCGAAAATGCGCAACACCTTCACCGGTGATTTGTTCGGGCTGGTCGCCGACCGGCAGAGCCGGGTTGGGCTGGTGGCGGGCTTCCTCTCGCAAAAGGCCCAGTTTGGCAGCCTGGAGACGACCTTCAGCCCCGAACCCTCTCTCAGGGTCTGGGCAAACGGCGATCGGGCGCAGGTGCCCCCCGGCGTGACGGTCAGCACGGATTGGCTGGCGGTGAGTTTCGTGAGCCTGGATGAACCGGACCCGCTGGGCTTCTACCTGGCAACCGTCGGCCGGCTGCACGGCGTTCCCGCGGATGCGTCCGTCCCCGTCGGCTGGTGTTCCTGGTATCACTTTTATCAGGAGATTGACGAGAAAGTGCTGGATGCCAACCTGGACACGGTCATCGCCCTGAAACCGGAACTCCCCCTGGACCTCTTCCAGATTGATGACGGCTTTGAAACCCATCCGGGAGACTGGTTCGACTTTGACCCCGGCTTCCCAAACGGCCTGCGTCCCATGGTCGAAAAAACCGTCGCGGCCGGGTTGACCCCCGGCGTCTGGCTGGCGCCCTTCATCGTCCACCCCAAAGCCCGGCTGGTCAGCGAACACCCGGACTGGCTGCTGCGGGATGCCGCTGGCAAACCGGTGACAGCCGGTTTTGTCTGGAATGCCTTCACCTACGCGCTGGACCTGACGCACCCCGACGCGCTGGCCTACACCCAAGATGTGATCCGCACTGCTGTGGAAGATTGGGGTTTCACCTACCTCAAGCTGGACTTCCTCTATGCCGCGGCATTGGATGGCGCTTATCAGGACACCACGCTTACCCGCGCCCAGGTGCTCCGGATGGGTTTGGAAGCCCTGCGGGAAGCCGCCGGGCCGGAGGTCACCCTGCTGGGCTGCGGCTGTCCGCTCGGCTCCGGCCTGGGCCTCTTCGAAGCGATGCGAATCAGCGCCGACGTGAGCGGCTATTGGAAGCCGCATTACCCACCGGTCAGCCCCATCCTGCAGGGCGAACCCCACATGCCCTCCGCCCGCAATGCGATCCACAACATCCTCACCCGCGCCCCCCTCCACCAGCGGTGGTGGGTCAATGACCCGGACTGCCTGCTGGTGCGGCCCGATACCCGCCTGAGCCTGGCGGAAGTGCAGACCCTGGCCACCGCCATCGGCCTGACCGGCGGCTCGCTGCTGGTCTCGGATGACCTGCCCGCCCTGCCGCCGGAACGTCTGGCGCTGGCCCAGGCATTGCTCCCCGTGATCGGCCAGCGCGCCTGGGTGCTGGACCTCTTTGAGACGGATTTCCCCACCCGGCTGCGGGTGGACTTGGATGGCCCGGAAGGCCCCTGGCACCTGCTGGCCAAGTTCAACTGGGAGTCAGCGCCCCGCGATCTGGCCTTTTCAACCGACGAATACCGCCTGGCGCCAGACCAAAAATATTGGCTGCGGGAATTTTGGAGCGGCCGGATCGGCCTGCTCAAACCGAAACAGCCCCTGAACTTTGCCAGGGTCCCCGCCCACGGGGTGGCTGTGGTCGCCGCCCGGGCGTATGACCCCGCCCAGCCCACCTACCTGGGCAGCAGTCTGCACCTCTCTCAGGGGATGGGGATTTCCCGTTGGCAGGAAAGCGATGATAACGCATTGGAGATTGGATTCAAACTGGGCAGAAATGCCTCCGGCGAGATCTTCCTGATACTCCCCTGGAAGCCTGCCACGGCCGAGTGCGGCGGAAGCGCCTGCCCGACCGAAGATCTGGGCGATGGCCTCTTCGCTTTCCGGCTGGCGCAGGCCGATGGGCAAACCCTGACCCTCCGCAAATAACCCCACCCGAAATAATAAAAAAGGGGCAGATCAGACTGCCGCGCTTAATTTCCAAGAAGATCACTCACCGGCCGGCGCGGGCAGTTCCTGCTCGCCGAGGGGCGTGACGGGGCCTGTACCTTCCGGTTTTTCAATCACGATATCCGGGATTTCCGTCTCCACGTTGCGGATGTGTTTATTCGCGTAAGCGACCCCGCTGACCAGAAAAAGGACCAGCCCGCTGGAGATCAACATCAAGCCGATCCCCCGGGTCGGCCCCACACCAACCCAGCGTCCCACAAAAGTCTCCGTCAGCCTGCCGCCCTCAACCAGGAGAGGGTTGAAGACCTTGTCCGCCAGGAACCCGCTCAGCAGGAAGGCGATCGGCATCATGGATTGGGCGACCATGCTGCGGGTCGCTGAGACGCGCCCCTGCACGTCCGGCGCGACCTTCATCGCGAACATCGCCGAGCTGATACTCCCACCAAAGGGGACAAAGAACATCAGGATAAAGAGACCAACGCCAATGATCGGAATGGAAGCGGTGCTTCCTGCCACAAAATATCCCAGGGAGGAGAGCACGATAAACAACATTATAAATTTTACACGCTTCTTTTTCACGCCGCCCCAAACGCTCATCACCAAACTGCCGGCCAGCATGCCAAAGCCCATAAAAGTTTGAATGACGCCGAGGCTGGTTGCCGAACCTATGGAAAGCACCAGAGGGCCAATCATTACAGCAGAGATATTGAGAAAGAAATTGACAAAGGCAAAATACCAAAGGAGTCCCATCAACCCGGGCCCTTCAACTAGGTATCGCCAGCCAAAAGCCACATCCTTCCACACGGAATGTTCCTCCTCAGCCGTTTCCTGATTTCGTTTTGGCTGGGGGATATGGACGAAGATCAACGTGAGCAGCGCAAAGAGATAGGTCGCGATATCAATGGTGATGATCCCTCTCATCCCAATGCTGGCAAAGAGAGCGCCAGCCAAGAGAGGAGTCAAAATGGTTTGAATGGCCTCCCCCATTTGGACCAGGCTGCTGGCCCGAGTCAACTGTTCCTTGGGCACCAGCATGACAATCGAAGCGGAATAAGCCGGCTGCTGGAAGGAGCCAAAAACGGCATCCAGAAAGCTGATCAGGTAGATGATCCAGATCTGCATGTTGCCGGTCAGCAGCAATACAGCCGTTGCCAAAGTGACCAGACCGGCCAGCGAGTCCGAGACCAACATGATCATTTTCCGGTTCCAGCGGTCGCTCACCACGCCAGCGATCGGCGAGAGCAGGATACGCGGCAGGATGCCGAACAGGGCCGTCATCGCAAAAGGAGTGGCCTGCCCGGTCTGGTCGTAGATCCAGACCGCCAGGGCAAAGCTGATCAGCCCGGACCCAACCATCGAGGCCATCTGGCCGCCGAGGATGGTGAAAAAGGTCCGCATGCCCTTGAGGGGTTTCTGTTCTTGGTTAGGCCTGGTCATTCGATGTTTCATCTTCATAGTAAAAACTGGGGTAAAGGAACACAGCGACTGTGAAAACATTCGCTTCCGGGTTCGCAGCTTCTTCCTCAGGCAAAGTCTGGAATTCCTCCAGCAGCGCTTTCATTTTCTTTATATATTCCCGATAAGTCTCGTCTTTGACCCTTTTCTTAACCCGGTAAGCAATCGTTTCTTTGGGATTTTCTTTCGCGCCTTTGTCCAGGCTACCCCGTCTGGCTTGCAGGCTTCGCATAAAGTCATCACGGGTGGCGTCCAGCGTTGCGCCCACCAGTCGCGTGAGGTCCTCAGCATCGACCGCGGAGGAAAAGGTCAGAATCTCGCTATTAATTTCAAAATCATCCGCCGTGTTCCAATAGTATTTTTCAATGATATTATTGATCGTCTTTGTAGCCACAACTGAGATCAACCCCTTCGATTCCAAGAGGTTGAAATGGTAATACAAACGGCTGCTCGAAAGGCCCAAGCGATCGGCGACATATTTGACGGTATGCGGCTCCAGACTGAGAAGATCAAGGATTTGCAGCCTTAATGGGTCTATGATCACTTTGAGGGTCTCGACATTTTCAATCATAAAAACGGGTGGACGTTCAAATTTCTGGGTCATACAAATCTCCTTTACCGTTAAAATTTATTTTACCGGATATACTATATTATATCGGTGATATTTATTTGTCAAGCAGCTCGGAATCAAAAAAGCGCCCCATTTCTGAGGCGCTTCTGTGCTCATAAGTCAGTGAGTTTACTTTTCAGCTTCTTTTTCCGGCAGCTGTTCGAGGGATTCCACCTTTTTGGCCTGGCGTTTTGCTTTATTATTCTTCAAAGCCTTGACCAGGAAGTAAACGCCCACACCCAAGGGCACCAGGAAAGGCAAGCAGTAGATGCCGAACCAGATCACGGCATCGGCCAGCCTCTGGGCGGTGTTGACCAGGGCTTCCACAGCCTTCTTGGCGGTGCCCTGCGGTTCCCATCCGGCAATCTCGAGCGGCTGCAGCGATTCCTTGGCAACAATCTCCACCGAGATGGCCGACATGGCTGCGGATTCGGAGAGGTACTGCATCCGGCCTTTGACCGTCTCGATCTGTCCCCGGTAGTAGGTCAGCTCATCAAAGACATCCAGCACATCTTCCGTGTTTTTGGCGTTTTCCATGATCTCAACCAGTGCCTGTTCCGCCGCTTCGAGGTTCCGCAGCTGGGACTCAAGATCCGTGTATTCCGAGGTCACGTCCTGCCCGGAAACATTTTCAGAAAGCACATCCTCGCTGGGGTCGGGTGTGAGGCCCTTGATGGCGTCCATGATCGACTCCAACTGCCCGGCAGGCACCCGCACGGTCACGTTGCCATAAGGCACCATTCGGCCGCTGGAAGTGGAGGACTGGTAGATATTGGAATAGACCACAAATCCGCCCGAATCTTCAGCCATCGTGATGATGGCATCCAGGGCGGCGGTGGGATCTTCCACGGCAATCCGCATGTCGGCGTTATAGATCACCATGCGTTCGACGGTTTGAGCCATGCCGCCCACACCGGCGTCGTAATTGGGGGCGGATTCGGTCTTCTCGTCCATGCCTAGGGCTTCCTCTTCTAGGGCGTAATCATATTCCCCGCCCTCCATCGGCACGCTCATCGAAACCTCATCAGCGGCGGTTTGAGCGGCACAGGCGGAAAAGAAAATTGCTGCGATCAGAACCAGGCTGATCCCTAAGACCTTTCTCTTCTTCATCATTTTCTCCTTTTTAATTGACTGGACGACCATTTTCATTCCTAATATACGTATTTGACGTCCAATAAAAATTAAAAGTTCCCCGCTCCGGAAAATTCCTGAGCGGGGAACCTCTCAGCTTCTCAATCCTGCACCTTACCAGCCTTCACTCAGCCTGGCGGCATGCCGCAGGGGCAGCCCAGCTTTCAGGATCCGCCTCTGCACCGCCTCAACGTCATAGGGCACCCGGTGATAAGTCCAGGGCAGCTCCTCCTGGTCGTCATACACCAGGTAGGCAGCCAGGGGGTTGCGATCTCTCGGCTGCCCCACCGAGCCGGGATTGATAATCGACTTGACGTCCAGGCTGAAGGGTTGATCGGGGCCGATCAGGTAAAGATAAGTGGATCCATCCTCCCCCTCCATTTTGAAAACGCTGGGGATGTGTGTATGCCCCACCAGACAGGTTGAAGTCTCAAAAGCGGCCATGTTTTCGCGGGCAATTCTGACATCCATCACATATTCCCAAAGGGGGTCGCGCGGGCTGCCATGCGCCAGGGTGAAATCCTCAATCTCGATCCGCTCGGGCAGGTTCTGCAACCAATGATAATTTTCAGGTCGGATCTGAGTGGCCAGCCACTCCAGCGAGAAACGCGCTTCGTCCCTGAAAGCCCGGATGTCAATCTCGCCCAAAATGGCCGCATCGTGGTTTCCTTTGATACAATCCAGCTCGGG
Organism: Anaerolineaceae bacterium; assembly: GCA_011620555.1. Lineage (GTDB taxonomy): Bacteria > Chloroflexota > Anaerolineae > Anaerolineales > Anaerolineaceae > Brevifilum. The sequence goes on from WOYY01000058.1 coordinate 18,810, forward strand.
CAGGGCCATCATTTCCTCAATGCAGGCATTGGGGTCCGGCCCATAGCCCACCACATCCCCCAAACAGAAGACGCGGTCAAACGGCGCGGCATCTGCCAATACGGCTTGCAACGCCGTCAGATTCGCGTGGATATCTGAAAGGATCAGAGTCCGCATTTTACGGCAGGTAAAAGGTGAATTTCCAATCCCCGTCCGTCTGGCTGACCGTGGAATTGACGCCCATGATCGCCATCCAGGTGTTTCCGGGTTTCAAGGGGAAGGGATCCCCGTTCGCATCCAGGAACTGAATGGGTTGGGAATAGCTCGGCGCCACCCAGGTGACCTCATAAGCCTGCCCGTCGCGGAAGATGACCGCCGGCCGGCCGGCTGTGTTGTCCTGGATGGTGATATCGTGCAATGTGGGGGCATATTCGGTGTAATAGGCATATAGAACAATCACATTTGAAAAGGCCAGCTGTTCATCCGTATTGCGGTCCACCAGAGGGATCATCTGCAATTCGGAACCGGAGGTATCTTCGATCAGCCGCAGGTATTTGCCGGTGGGGATGTCAAACTGCCACTCGCCCCGGTCGAGGTTGGAATACTGAACGAGGACATCCGTCCCTTCCCCGCCACCCGCTGGCGCGACGGGGTCAAAGGCCATGCCGTCCAGCGGATATTGATGGTTATCCACCCCGCGCTGGGTCGCCAGATTGGTCAGCTCGGCCGAATTGGCAAAAACGCTGGTCACAATATTGCGGCCATCATCACAAATCGCCGGGCAAGTCTGATCCGTCTCGGTGATGGCTCTGTTCCCCAAAACATCCACGATCTCAGCATAGACCGTTTCATAGGCGCTCACAAAACCAAGAATGCCCTGATACATACTAACCAGCTGTGGGTCCACCAACCTGCCGGAGCGCATTGGGCCAATCCGTTCAGCGTTGTCGCCATAATACACGGCCATAAACCGGTTGGAGCCAGAGCCAATATAGTATTCAAAGACCAGGTCAGCCGAAGAAAGACCGGCATGGGGGCGGCCGGAAGCCGGATAGTTCGCCACTTTGACGAAGACCGGCCGCCGGTTGAGGTTCTCGGGGTTCGCCACCATCAACCCGGTAAGCGGATTGATGCCTTTTGGGAAGTCCGAAGGCCCAACAGGGCCAATGGTCGGTAACTGGGTCGGGGTTGCGGTGGGTTCCGGGGTGGCGGTCTCCGTCGGAAGCACCTTCTCCGTTGCAGAGGGCAGGGCCGCGACCGTCTGAGCCGCATAGGTGCCGGCTTGCTCCACATCCGACAGCCCGCTCGGGCCGCAGGCCGCGAGCAGCATGGTCAGAATGGCAAAGATTGTCCAAAGTGCAAAACGATTTTTAGAGTTCATGGTTTCACCTCTGAGCCCAATTTTACCGCAAGACCCCCCTCTTTACGTCAAATTGAGAAATTTCCTAAATTTTTAAAAATTTTCCAGCTAAGATTTGATCTTCTCGATGATCTCCGCAACCATATCAAAGCGGTTAAAAGAGGGGATGATATAGACGCCCTGGAAATATTGCTTCAACTCTTCAATCAGCTCCACGGCGATCCGCTTCCCCTCGCCCAGCATATCATCCTCACCCGCGTTTGCCATCCGCTCCTGGATCGTTTCAGGGATCACAATCCCGGGCACCTCGTTATGCAAAAAGCGCGCATGGCGGTCCGTCACCAGGGGCAGCACGCCCGCCAGCACCGGCGTGGTCAACTCGCCATAGCGCTCGGCATAAAAGGCCAGGAACTCCTGGGCACGAGCCACTTCGAAGATCGGCTGGGTCAGAAAGAAATCCGCCCCCGCGCTCAGCTTCTTGCGCAGGGTTCGGACTTCGCGTTCCGGGTCAGCGGGGCAGAGGTTCAGCGCCGCGCCCACGAAGAAGGTCGTCGGCTGGCCGATCTCGCCGCCGGCATGGTCCATGCCGGTGTTGAACCCTTCCTTAATCAAGCGAATCAGGCCGGTCGGGACGAGGTCATAGGAATCATTGGCATCGGGATAGTCACCGATCGCGGTGGGGTCGCCCATCACCACAAAGACATTGCGGATATTGATCGCATGCGCCGCCAGCAGGTCGCCCTGCACCCGGAGCAGGTTCCGCCCGCGGGTCGGGAAATGCAGCGTAGTCTCCACACCAAAGCGGGACTGGATCAGGTCGCAGACCGCCCAGGGACTCATCCGCATCCGCGCCCGGGGGCTGTCGGCCACGTCAATCACATCCGCGCCGGCATCCGCCAGCAGCGAAGCACCAGCCAGCAGTTTATGCGTGGAAAGCCCCCGCGGCGGGTCCACCTCGACTGCGATCACAAATTTCCCATCCGCCAGTTTTTTGGCCAGCCCGGAGGGTCCCTCCGCCGGTTCCATCTCCCGGCTGGGCGCCACTTCCAGATCGGCCAGCTGCACCACGGCGTAGCCTGCCGGTGTAGTCGAAATCGCCTCCGCAATCACTTTCACGTGCGCGGGCGTGGTGCCGCAGCAGCCACCGACCACGCTCGCCCCGGACTGCCAGAAAGCCAGAGTGTAATCCCGGAAGTAATCCGGGCCGGCGGGGTACATGATCCGCCCGCCCACGCGTTCCGGGAAGCCTGCATTGGGCATCACGGAGAAACGCCCCTCAGGCACCGCGGCCTTCATCTGCTTGAGGATTCGCAGCAGCTGGGCCGGGCCGCCGGAGCAGTTCACGCCGATCACATCCACCCCAAAACTCGCCATCTGCTCCGCCACCTCGCGGGGCGTGTCGCCCAGGAGGGTCCGGCGGTCGCGGGTGAAGGTCATCGAGGCAATCACAGGCATAGTTTCATCCACCGCGTGCACGGCCCGCACAGCCTCGCGCACGGCATAGAGGTCCACCATCGTTTCGATCAGGATCACCTCCACTCCGGCCTCGATCAGCGCCCGAGCCTGCTCCAGGTAGATCTCAAAGGCTTCTTCCGGCTGGATATGACCGAAAGGCGCCAGGGGCAGCCCCAAGGGGCCGATATCCCCGGCGATCATCACGTCTTTAAAGGAGGCTTCCACCATCCGGCGGGCCAGCTTGACCCCCGCGGTGTTAACCTCCGCCACCCGCTCATCCAGCCCGTGCCGCTCCAGCTTGGCCCGGTTCGCGCCGAAGGTGTTGGTCTTGACCACCTCCGCCCCCGCGGCGATGTAATCCCGGTGGATCTCGCCGACGGCCGCTGGATTGATCAGGTTCAGCTCATCAAAGCACTCATCAATATCCACGCCCCGTTCATGGAGAAGCGTGCCCATCGCGCCGTCAAACACAATGGGCTTATCAATGCGGTTCAACCGCTGAATGAATTTTCTTTCGTCTTTATTCATAGCATCCGTCCAATAAGTTAATCGCTCAGCAGTTGTTCCACCCGGCTGGTGCCCACATTGAAATATTTGGCATCGGGGTGGTGAACGATGATCGCTGCGGTGGATTGTTCCGGGATCAGTTGATAGGCGGCGGTCAGGCTCATGCCCAGGGCTGATTCGGCCGGGAGCAGCTCAAAGACCTTGACATGGTCCTCCAGTTCGGGGATCGCCGGGTAGCCCCAGGAATAGCGCTTGCCGCGCTGGGGGCTCAGGCCGAGTTCCCGCCGGATGTGCTCGTGCAGGTAGGCCGCAGTGGCCTCGGCCATCTGCACCGCCAGCCCATGCAGGTAATAGCCCTCGGCGTATTCGCCGGCTTCCTGCAAGGCTTCAAAACGCTCGGTGGCCTTGCGTCCCACGGTGACCACCTGGAAGGCGACCACGTCCATCCTGCCGGAGTCTTTTGCGGCGAAATAGTCCGCCAGGCTAAGGCCCTCGCCCCCCTCCTGGCGCGGGAAGCTGAAACGTTCCAACACAGCAGGTTCATCCTCCTGCAGGGTGTCGGGGTCATAGACCAGCAACTCATCGCCTTCCGACTGGCAGGGCCAGTAGCCATAGACCGCCTGGGGCTGGAGCCAGCCCTCCTTCTCGGCGGCCTTGCGCATCCGCTCCAGCCGCTGGTTGAAGGCCACTTTGAGCTTCTTCCATTCCTCACCGTGGGCGTTCTTTGCGCCCCAGGAAAGGCGGTAAAGCTCATTTAAGGAGAGGTGCTCGCCGACGATCTCCAGAGGCATGGCGCGGACCACCCGCGGTCCCCAATAGGGCGGCACGGGCAGGTCAGTGAGTGGCTGAACGGCATTCGCACGGACCGAACGGGCCACGCTGCGACCGGCATGCAGGTCCTTGCCCAGTTCATAGTCCGCCGACTTTTGGGTCTCGGTCACCAGAGCTTCTCGTTTTTCCGGCGTCATCAAGGCGTCCATGGTCGCGAGGCCCTCAAACGCGTCCTTGCAATAGAAAACGCCGGGTTCATAATAATGCCCGGCTTCCGTCAGCAAAATCCGCTTGCCAAAGCGGGGATTGATCGCCGCGCCGCCGATCAGCACGGGGAACCCCAGACCGCGGCGGTCCAGTTCGTTGACGATCAGCGGCATCTGTTTGCTGGTGGAAACCAGCAACGCGCTCAGCCCGATCGCATTCGCTTTTTCCTCCACCGCCCGCGAAATGATCGTCTCGGCCGGGACCTGTTTGCCCAGGTCCACCACGGTGTAACCGTTGTTCGAAAGGATCGTCTTGACCAAATTCTTGCCAATGTCATGCACGTCGCCATAGACCGTCGCGAGCACCAGCTTGCCTTTGGTCGCGCCTGCCTGCTTCTCCAAAAAGTTCTCCAGATAGCCCACGGCAACCTTCATCACTTCGGCGCTCTGCAACACAAAGGGCAGAATCAATTCGCCCGCGCCGAACTTATCACCCACATCCTTCATCGCGGGCAGCAGCACGGTGTTGAGGACCTCCACCGCGGTCTCCCCTTTCGGACGCTGCGGGTCCCGGTTGAGGAGCAGGTCAATGTCGGCTTCCACGTCTGCCTTGTGGCGGTGCAGGATGCGCCAATGCAGGCGCTCTTCCGGCGTCATCTCAGCCAGGTCCACCTGGCCCGTCTGGCTTTCCTCGCCGCTGTCTTCCACCGATTCAAAATAGGCAATCAGGTGGGCCAGCGCCTGCTCGTCGCGGTTGAAGATCAGGTCCTCCGCCAGCTTGCGTTCTTCCTCCGGGATTTCAGCATAAGGCTTGATATCCGCCGGGTTGACGATTGCCATATCCAGGCCCGCCTCCACGGCGTGAGTGAGCATCACACTGTTGAGGACAGCCCGCGCCGGGCGGGAAAGGCCAAAGGACACGTTGCTCACGCCCAATGAGGTCAGCACGCCGGGCAGGGTCTCCTTGATCCGGCGAATGCCTTCCAAAGTCTGGATCGCGGAATCCTGCAAATCCGGGTCGCCGGTCGCCAGGGTGAAGGTCAGCGCATCGTAGACCAAATCCTCAGGCCGCAGGCCATACTCATTGACGGCCAGGTCATAGATCCGCCTGGCCACGGCCACTTTCCGGTCAGCGCTTTTGGCCATACCCTCCTCGTCAATCGTCAGCACGATCACGGCGGCGTTGAAGCGCTTCGCCAGGCTGAAAATTTTGGCGGCTTTTTCCGGCCCCGACTCCAGATGGGTGGAATTAATCAGGCTGCGGCCGGGGTTGGCCTCCAAAGCCGCCTCGATCACTTCGATCTCAGTCGAATCGATCACCAGCGGGACCGGCACGGCGTTCGCCAGCCGCTTGACCAACTTGCGCATCAACTGGTCCTCATCCGCCCGCTCGGTCAACGCCGCGCAGACATCCAGCCCATGCGCGCCGTTATCCACCTGGGCGCGGGCCATCTCCACGATCCCGTCGTAGTCCTCCGCCATGATCAGCCGCTTGAACTTACGAGAACCCTGGGTATTGAGGCGTTCGCCGATCAGGAAGGGCGCCGGCACCTGCTGCATCGGCACGGCCTGCACCGGAGAAGCCAGCATCGCCTCCACCGGCGGCGCGGGCGGTTTTGCCCGGCCCCGGTCCAACCCCTCGTTGAGCCGTTGGATATGGTCTTCGCGGGTCCCGCAGCAACCCCCCACCACTCGGACGCCGTATTCATTGACAAATTCCAGCATCAGGTCCGCAAAAGGTTGCGGCTCCATCGGGTAGACCGCTTCGCCATCCACATTCAGGGGCAAACCGGCATTGGGGATGCAGGACACTGGCAGGCGGGAATTCTCAGTCAGATAGCGGATCGGCTCGCGCATGTAGTCCGGCCCGGTGGAGCAGTTCAGCCCGATCACGTCAATGCCCATCTCCTCCAAAATCGCCCGGGCGGCGGCGATATCCGTCCCCAGCAGCATCCGGCCGGTGGTATCCAGCGTGACCTGGGCCTGAATGGGCAGGACCTGCCCCGTCTCTTCAAAAGCGGCCTGAATCCCCTGGATCACCGCTTTCACTTCGAGGATGTCCTGCGAGGTCTCGATCAGCAGCAGATCCACCCCGCCCTTAATCAGCCCCACCGCCTGCTCCCGGAAGACATCGACCAGGTCTTGGAAGGCAATATTCGCCATCTCGGGGTCTTCGGTGGAGATCAGTTTGCCGCTGGGTCCCATCGAACCGGCCACAAAGCGCGGTTTTTCCGGTGTGCTGTATTCATCCGCAACCCGGCGCGCCAGGCTGGCGGCCGTGCGGTTGATCTCCAGTACCCGGTCTCCCAATCCGAACTCCCTCAGGGTCAGCCGGTTGGAGCGGAAGGAATCCGTCTCGATCACGTCCGAGCCGGCTTCAAGGAAGCTGCGATGGACAATTTCGACCGCGCTCGGTTTGGTAATCACTAGGTAGTCATTGCAGCCCACCGTCCGCTCCCCGCCAAAGTCCGCGGCACTCAGATGCTGCCGGTCCAGGTTGGTGCCCATTGCGCCATCAAAGAGGACCACACCGTGGTCGATCGCATCGAGGTAACGCCGATTGGTGAATTGCTTTTGTTTCCCTGAGGACATACGATGTTCCTTCCCGTCCCAAGCCTGAGGCTGAGGCAGCGCTTGTTAAATCAATCGCCTCTCAAAAAAAGATGAGAGGCGCTAAGTACCCGTTCGGTCACTTCACCTCATCTTCCAGATCCCCCCGCTTCCGGGGACTGCCGGAATTGGCACCTGTGTTCGTTCACACTGGTTGCCGAGGTTTCAATGGGCCGGTCCCTCCACCTCTCTGGATGAGTTTTCAATCAGACAAAGTCTATCACATTAAGAAGTGAAAGTCAATTTTAGGAACTTTCCTTTGGGAACTTTCCAGCGGAAGCCGGACCCACTTTTTTGGTCTGGCGAATCGGGATTTGGAGGAAGAAACTACTCCCCCGCCCTAATTTACTCTCAAACCAGACCTTTCCCCCATGCCTTTCAGCGATGGATTTAACAATTGCCAGGCCCAACCCGCTCCCGGAACGCTCCCCCACCCCCACCTGTCCCTCGGAATGGTAGAAGCGCTTGAAAATCTTGCGCTGGTCCAGCGGCGCGATCCCAGGCCCGAAATCCTCCACCGTCATCAGAACAGACTCCGCCTGTTTCTGGACTTTGAGGTTGACCCGGCCCTGATTGGCTGAATATTTGATGGCGTTATCCACCAGGTTCTTCAAAGCCTGAACGAGGAAAGCGGAATCCGCCTCGACCACAAGCGGCTCTTCGGGCAGGCTGACCGCCAATTCAATATTCTTTTGTTTGGTCTGCGTATCCATCAGATCCGCCACCCGCTGGATCACATCGCTTATGAGGACCTCTTTAAATTCCAGCGCATCGTTCGAATCCAGCCGCCCAAGGTCCAGCAGGTTTTGCACCAGCGACCGCATTTCAGCCACGCTGGTGATGATATTGCTGACATAGGTCTCCTGCTGGTCGTTGAGGTTCCCGGCCAGCCGCAGGAGCTTGGCATAGCCCTGCATCAGGGTCAGCGGGGACCGCAGCTCATGCGAGACGGTGGTCACATATTCAGTCTTGGCGGCATCCTGCGCCTTGAAAGCCGTCACATCCTTGATGATCGTGGCTGTTCCAATCGTGCGCTGATCCACAATCAACGGCGCCACCAGCAGCAGATAGGACTTTTGATCGGAGGTATGGACTTCCTGTGCCTGCGATCCCTCCGTGGGCATCTCCAGCGCGCCGGCGAAATCCGTCTCTTCCAGGAGCGCCGCCCGGGTTGCGCCGAGCAGTTCCCGCCCCGCCAGCCCCGGCAAATGAATGGCGGCGGGATTGGCGTAAATCACAACCTGATTCAAATCCGCAACCAGCACAGCATCCTCAAGGGCGGCCAGCACCGCTTCCAACTGTTTCTGATGGGTCAGGGATTCATCAAAGGCTCTGTGATTGATGATCGCGGTCGCCGCTTTTTGGGAGAGATCCGTGAAGTAATCCAGTTCCTCTTCGCTGAGGTCGGAGCGCCGGTCGGATGCCAACCAGAGCGTCCCCAGCAGTTTGCTCTTCCAGCGCAAGGGCAGGGAAAGCAGCAGTGTTGGCGCGGGCATATCCTTGGTCAGATGGAAATTGCGCCCGATCTGGGCATCCCGCATCAGCCATTGCCCCCGGACGCGGGTGACCGTCAGGATGTCCTCATCCAGAGCCGCCAGCCCGCGGGCATCCTTGCCCATCCCGAACCGCTGATCCGGGGCCGCTTTGCCGGAGGGCTGTGACTCATTGAGCAGGACGATCCGGGCCGAGGAGATCCCATGCTCCAAAGCAGCCACCAAAACCACCTGCAGAGAGTCTTTCAACTTCAACTGCCCGGTGATCCGCTCGCTGACGGTCAGCAGGTCCGACTGGGTCTGTAATCGGGTCTTAACGCTGGCCGTCATCTGCTCGAAATTATCCGCCAAACCTTGAAGCCCGGATGAATAGCGATGCCGAGTTTCGGCGACCGAGAGATCGCCCTGGCTGATCTTAGCGGCTTCGACAGCCAGACGGTCCGCATCCCGGCTGATCTTGCTGAACATGATGACGGCAATCCCGGCTTCCAAAGTGATCAGGGCCATTCCAGCCAGGATCAGCGGGATCACTTCCTGCACAGCCTGAAGCTGGAGGATAGGGTTTGGAATCACTGTGATCACCGACCAGCCAAGCGTTCCCACCGGCTGGAAATATTCCATCTGCCGCGCGCCGGTCTCATCCACCGTTTCAAAGAAAGTCGCGGTCAGGAAAGTCGAACCCGTGTAGGCAGACATCGGAGAAGTTGAGGCCGAGTGATAAACTACCTGTCCGGCGGCATCCACGATCAGGATTTCGCCGCCAGCCGCCAGCAAGCCATTCATGGATGTCAAATAGGGCTTGAGCGCCGCTGCGCTGGCAAGCTCAACCCGTCCCCACAGGACGGCGACAATCTGTCCACTAGAGTCGGTCTTGGGCGTGAAGAAGCTCAGGCTGCGGCCATATTCCTCCCCAGCCGGAACGATCACCGGCGGTACGGATGCGCCAGCCAGGACCTGCTGAATGGCAGTCCGTTCGTCAGCGGAGGGCATCATCTGGGTGGGCACGCTGGCCAGGATGCCGCCATCCGGCCCGGCCAGGGCGAGCTGGTCAAAAATGCCCCCGGCCGCCCACTGCGCTTCAAGCGCGGCCTGCGCCGATTCCAGGGTGACCAGCGAAGGGTCAATACCGCCGGCAAACTGCTGGATAGCCGTTTGCCCCCCAGCTAAAAAGCCCGGCAGCGTTTCAGCTAGGGACTGAGCCGTGGTCGTCATCTCCTCAACCACCGAGCGTTTGGCAAACTCCTGGGCGGATTTCCATTGCCCGGCGACCGTCGCCGCAAGCAGGACAAGCGCCAAGGGCAGAGCGATCAGCACATAGCGCAGACCCAGGCTCTGCTGAAGCTCCGCCGGATCAACCGTTGAGCCTGCTGCGCCCCATCGATCCTTCGCCAGCCATTGCGCGCCGAGACAGCCCAGCCCGCCCAGCAGCAGCATTCCACCCAGCGCCAGGTAAACGGGCGCCAGCTGCGTGAGCGCCGAAACTAAGCTGGCCGCCAGGTTCCCTTCCGCATTGAGGAAGAGCGCCAGAAAAGTCAGCGGGAAGAGCAGCGCCGCGGCGGCCAGGGCGGCCCCAGGCGGCCACCGCAAAAGGCGATAGAGCAGGCCCGGCCGCTTTTGCCGGATAGCCAAAGTGAACACCAGCGCAGCGCTCATAAAGAGCAAGGGGGTGAAGATGGAATGGGTATCGAGATAGGCCAGCAAAATGCCGGAAAGCCCGGCCAGCAGTACGCCCGGCATCAGGCCCAGAATGCCCCCCGCGGCCAGCCAGGGCAAGGCCGCCAGGATCATCAGGTGAGGCGTGGTGGGGCTGTTTTCAGTCTGGATGGGAAGGCCCAGGAAGGGCGTGAAGATCAGGATCAGCACGCTCAAAAGCGCCAGCCAGGCCAGGGAACTGCGATCCAGTTTGAACTGCTGGTCCCTTTTCCGGACGGTGACGAACACGATCACACCCAACCAAACCGCCCACCCCAGCAGCGATAGCAGAGATTGGGGGATCTGGATGGCATATTCCGGCAAGAGTGGCGCGATAAAATCAGGCATTTTTCAGTCTGTTGATCCTGGATAATTCATTATAGCATCAGAGCGACTCGAAGATGGATTTTTTTCAGCGCTTCACCCCCATTAACACTCGAACCCCCGTTAAAGTCGCTTGGCTTCCCGGTCGAATTTGCGCCAGGCCCGTTGGTCCAGCAGGGGGCGGAAGCTTGCCTCGGGCAGTTCGCGCACCATTTGGAGCACCTCCGCTTCCATCTGGGCTGTTTTTGCGAAACAGTCCCGGGTGTAGGCCCGCCGATCTTCAATTGAGTGCTTTGCCGGGTCCGGCAAATCTTCAAGGAAAGCCGCTTCCAATTCGGCCTGAAGCGGTTTGAGGGCGTTGATCCGGATGGCGTAATCCCGCAGGATCTCACGGTGCAGGTTTTCATGCTGCCACCACAGCGTCTGGGCATCATAGGTCCCGGTCGGCGAAGGGCCAAGCTTGGGCAGGCCGCCATCGAACCAAACCGGCTTGAACGTGGAAGTGCAGGGCGCGGCGGTGCCCGTCACCCAATGGGTATCCCCAGCCTGGGTCAGGTGGGAAACCATCGAGCCGGCCGTCTGGCTGATACGCACGGGGCCGAAACTGGCATGCATGCAGACTTCCGCGCCCGTCAGCCCTTTCCCCGGCTGCCAATCCTCATCGACGTTTGGGCCGTGATCCCGCAGCAGCTGCATCGCACAGGGCACATCGATCTTGCCCAGGTTGGCCTGCAGGCCGTCCCGCGTCCGGCAGAAGCGGTGTTTCCCGCCGGAGAAGGTCGAATAGAGAAAATCGCTGTAGCAGGCGCCAAAGTCAAAGTCCGCTGCACCTTTGCACCAGCCCTTGGACACGGCAAACGAGACCAGGTCGTCTGAGGCCCGGTCCCAATGCTTGCCGATGGTGATGATATTGGAGATCGAGCGCACATCCTGCACCCGTTCGGCGGCCCAATGCTTCCCCGCCGTCTCAAAGACCCAGGCAGTCTCGTGATCGGCGATCAGGCAGCTGTTGTGATAGTGCATCGGATGCAAGAGCCCGTGATTCCCGCCCTGACCGTATTTTTCCAGCAGGCCAATCATCACATCCAACGCTTCGTCCGCCGTGGCCGCCCGTTCCAGGGCCAGCCGGAGGAAATCCATCCCGATCAAGCCGGGTTCTTTGTCATAAGGCACCTTGGTGAAGACCGCTTCGTTGCCGATCACCACGCCGTGTTCGTTCGCGCCCATCTCTGCGCCCCAAATCCAGAAAGGCTTGGAGAGCAGGACCGCGTTCGTTTCCCGCACTTGGGGAATCGAGATGTAGGTCAGCCGGACTTCCGAGCCTTCGGGATGAACGGCATGAGGGATCAGGACGAGTTCCTGAGCCTCGTTGGGGTCCCGGTCGCTGTTCTTCCCAAAAATGACGGAGCCATCGCGGGTGGCATTGGCAAGGGCAACGAAAGTATCACACATTTTCAGCCAGTTCCTTCGCTTTCAGCAGGACTTCTTGAATCCCCAGATCATCGGCATTGATAATCACGGCATCCTCGGCAGGCCTGAGCGGCGCGATCTTGCGGCCGGAATCGATCCGGTCCCGGTTCCTCAGCGAGGCCAGCACCAGGTCATAATCCGCCTCTTCGCCGCGGGCCAAAAGTTCCTGATAGCGCCGTTCCGCCCGGACCTCGACGGAAGCGTCCAGATAGATCTTCAAATCTGCATCAGGCATCACCACGGTGCCGATATCCCGCCCCACCATCACCACTCGGTTTTCATGAGCAATCCGGCGCTGCTGGGCCGTCATTGCATCGCGGACGGCGGCGTAGGTTGAAACCGGGCTGACGGCGGCATTGACCACTTCCTTACGGATTTCCCAGGTCACATCCTTGCCATCCAGCAGGACATCAGCGGCCCGGCCATCGTCCACCGAGGGCGGCCGCACATCAATCCGCACCCGCTTGGCCAACTGGCCTATCCGCTCCTCATCCTCAATGGCCAGGCCGTGCTGAATGGCCGCCAGCGTCACCGCTCGGTACATCACACCGGTATCAAAATAGAGATACCCCAGTTCCTCCGCCAGGAGGAAACCCAGGGTGGATTTACCGGAACCGGCCGGGCCGTCTATTGCGATTGTTTTCGGTCTTGCCATAAGAATCGGCCGATCTTTTATTGAGAGAACTGGGCATCGGGCATCAGGTCCGTCCGAACCCAAATAATAATATTTTGGGCAGCGGTCGGCACATTCCGCGTCAGCAGCCAGCCAAGAGTGTCAAAGGCGCTCATTTCAGACCAGAGCGGTTGCTGATACCAAACCAGGTCCTGCCCCCGGTAGCTGTTGGCGATCTCCGGGATCTCCTGATCGGTCGTGATCAGAAGGCCCGGCTGAGATTGCGGCACCGCGCTGGAAACAAATTCCACTGAGGCCTCATCACGCAGCAGCCAGCGCAGGCTGGGACGATCAAAGCCAGAGACGACAATATCCAGCGCCCCCCGGCCGCTGGTGTTCCAATCCTCAATATCGTCAATTGTCTCCCGCAGCCAGACCGAGGTCACCTGCGGTTCCTGGGGATACCAAAGCTCCCAGGAACGCTCCGGCGCCAGACCGGTGGAATGGACGCTGAGGGCAAACAGTCCCACCACGAAGACAACCGCCAGCCCCATCAGAAGCCCCGGCAGGGCCACTTCCTGCGACCAGCCGTAGCTGACCAGCAGCACGGCGGCAACCAGCAGGACGGACCCGCCGATCAACGCCAGGATATAATTGATTCGCAGGTCCTGCGCCAGCGTCGGGTTGATCAGCCCGCGGAAGACCAGCAGCAAGAAGGCAAAGATGACCACGACAAAGACGGTCATCAGGACGGTGATGATCCGGTTTTCCTCCGTCAGCCGCCAGGCAAAGAACATCGTCCGCACCGTGAGCAGCCAGAGGGGCAAAGTCACCCAGATAATATCCGCCGCGGCGCCCGCCGGATAGAGCAGGATGAAGACCAGGCCCACCAGCCACCAGATCGTCAGGAAAATGCCCAGGCGGTCCCGCACCAAAATCGCCCGGATGCTGCCTAATAAACCGAAGAGCAGAGCTTCAACAGTGTAGGCGACCAGCGCAAAGGGAATCTGGAACACCAAAGCCGAGCGGGGTGCGGCAAAGCCCTGCAGGAAAACCACCAACCCTGCAAAGATTCCGCTCAAGTTGGCCGGCGCCAGGAAAAACCCCGTGCCGACCACAAGCAGCGTGGCGCCAAACGAAAGGCCAATTCTCAGCCAAAAATCACGCTGGTCAGCAGGTTCCGGCTGGTCCAGCAGGGGTTCGCCCTTTGCGATCAGGCGGTAGATCAGAGTGGTCAGGCCCAGGATCAGGAGCCCTATCCAAAAGCCCGGCCCGCTCATCAGAGCCAAAGCCAGGGAGCCGCCCGCCAGGATCGGCCGCTGCTTGAAGAACAGCCCCAGCGCAAGCAGCAGAAAAACGAAAGCCATCATCGGCGAACCAATGATGCGGGAAAGCCCGACCATCTCCGGTGAGATCGCGAGCACCATCGCCAGCAGCAAAGCGGGCCAGCGGCCGATCCGCTCCCGGAAGAGCCAGGGGACAAAGACCAACAGCGCGCCGGCGAAGGCGAACCAGAACCGCGCCATGAAATTCCCGGCGGAAAAGAGGTAAAAGTCCAGCCCGGTCAGCCCCACATAGGCGGCAAATGCTCCAAAGGTCGCCTGTTCCTGCCGGCCCGCGGCCAGGGCTTGGAGCGCAATCGAAGCTTCCAGGTCGCCCAGCGGCAAAACGCCCAGGCGGATAAGGCGCAGCGCCAGAGCAAGCGCAAAGGCGCCGAACAGCAGATACAGCGGCAGATCAGTTTCCTGTGAATTCTTCATTCTAGTTGCTATTATACTTGTCAATCCTCCCGCCGTTGGCGGAGGCTGGTCATGGATTATTCAACGGCCTGCGCATCCAGCACTTCATAAATCACCGTGCTGCCAGAGCGGAACACTTCCTGCCAGAGTTCGCCGTCGTACTGTTCAAATTTCGCCAATCCCGCACCGGGGAAGAAAGCCTGTTCCAACTGGCCGTAGACGATGTATTGCACGTCATACGTTTCGAGGAAGTCCACAACGTATTCCCGGTCTTCGGTCAGATAGAAAATGCCGACAGCATCCACCCGTTCCTGCACGATGTTGCTCTGCAAAACAGCCCGCTGCTGGCGCTGGTGCCAATTCCAGCCCACCACGCCCGGCAGCCCGGTATAGATGGTGTAGCGATTGCCCCAGCGATATTCATAGGCCTGCCCCTCCAGGATCACGGGCGATCCCGCCACATTGTCCTGCAGCCAGCGGATTGCGTCATAATCTTCGCTCAGGTCCATGGTCACGCCCATGTCAAAATACGAGGCGTATTCCATATAGGCCATGCCGTCCAGGGTATGCGGCGCATCGGCCGCCATCCGGTCACCAATTTTGTCCGCCGTCCCAAGCACGGGGAAGAGCGCGGTCGAGGTCACCAGGATGAAGCAAACCGCCTGCCAGACGAAGTCCAGGCTGGGGCGCCAATAGCGCAGGGACTGGACCACCCAGACCACGCAGACCCCAGCAGAAAGCGCGAACATGATCCAGGCCTGCAGATAGAGCTTGAAGACGGTGTTCATCCGGCCGATATCACCCGGCAGGTAAACCATCTCGGCCGCCAGGGTCAGCACCAGCGCGGTGCCGATCAGGAAGAGAATGAAACGCCGCCCATCGGATTGCCCGGGCCGCAGCATCAGCGCTACAGCCCACAGCCCCAGCGGCAGGGCGACCGCCGCGACCGTGATGCCCAGGGCCAGGAATGCGACCAGAATGATCAGAAACAGGATCAGGATGGCATAAACCCAGGTCAGATAGGGCTGCAATTTCCGCAGGTCCGATTGCGGCGTGGTCTTCATCCAATGATAGGTTTCCCAGCTCATCCAGCTGACGATCAGGAATAGGAGCAGGCCCCAATGGGTCAGGTAATCATTGAGCGCGGTCCGGTCCCCCGTCCAGAGCGCCACAGAGGTATAACCCTGGCCAAACCAGTGGGTAAAGGGTTCATAAAGGAAAACCGCCAAACCCCCGAGCAGCGCCACAGCGCCCAGGGCCGCCGCCAAACGTTCGATCAGCTTTCCCCGGGGAATTTCCCAGTTCAGCCTGGGGCGGTGGTTTTGGAAAACGCTGTAGAACAGGGCCACAGCGGAGAACACCAGGTAGGTGTAAAAATCCCAGGTGTTGGTCGGCCGCAATGCGCCGATGACCAGGCCGCCGATCAGGAAACCCATCACGGTTCCCAAAACCTTAAGCTTCCCGCCCGGCTCGCCCCAGCGGCCCTTGTTCAGGACGACTGAGAGACACCAGCTGATCGCCATCACCGTGATTGGGAAAGCCAGCAGGTGGGCGTGCAGGTCCGCATAGATAAAGGTGAAAAAGGGGAACTCGGTGATCACGTCGCCGGGGATCACCCGGCTGGAATACCAGTACCAGTCGCCGGGATAGAACGGCATCGGCGTGCCTTTGAGGAACTGGACGAAGCCCTGGAAGGTCCAGGTGATCTTCTGGCCGAGGGAGGCATCCGCCAGCACAGCGCCGCCCGAAGCGATCCGCTGGTAGCCCTCCACAATCTGCCGGACGACGCCCAAATTGCCCAGGACGGCCACCAGCAGGACGGTCACCAGCCCCGCCCAGAAGGCCGTCCCCAGGACGGGTTTGACGCGCGGTTCGCCCGCCCGCAGGGCGCGGGACCGGGGGATGCCGTCATAGAGGTTCCAGCCCACCGAGAAGGCTCCCAGGGCCAGCAGGCTGTACCAGATCGGCAGGACGATATTGTAGGCCACGGAGGGGACAATGCCCAAAAGCTTGATCGGCACAGCGGCCAGCACAAAGCCATAGTAATAGTAATTGATATACCCCCCGGCGAACCAGGGGTCATAGGGCGGGAAGGTCGTGCTCTTGAGCACGGCGTTCAGGTAGGAGAAGTCCATCGGCTTCTCGCCGCCCTTGTAGGGGTGCCAGAGGTCCGGGTTGCCGAGGCGGATCAGCAGCAAGACGATGAACGCGACCAGCGCCAGGGCTTCCACCGCCAGGTAGTACTGCCAGCGGTCGCGCAGCTCCGCCAGCAGGGCTTTGCGCTGGAGATAGGCAAATACCCCGCCCAGGATCACCATCCCGGCCAGCATGCCCAGAATCGTCGTCCGGGTGAAGGGAACGCCCAGCGACCCCAGGACCCAGACGCCAAAGCCGAGGATCAACAGCCCCGCCAGTTTGGAGAAGGGGTAGCCCCGGTCGGAGAGGCCCGGGAAGGCCAGGCGGATGATTGGGTAAGCCAGCCAGCCCAGCCCGGTGACCAGCAGGTAAAGGGCGATCACAGCCGCCGGCTGCGAGCTATTGAGCAGACTCTCCCGGTCAAAAAGTTCCGACCAGGTGCCATTTTCTCGCTGCTCTTCCAGACGGTCTTCCGGCAGCAAGAGGGTGGACTTCGGATTATCCGGATCAGACTCCTCCGCCCCTCTGTAGTTGGCGGCGTCGCCAGGCGTGAAATAGACCACCTTGCTCAAATCCACCGAGCGCAGCAGTTCCCGGACTGCGAGCGGGTCATAGGAATCGCTCTTCTTGAAGATCAGGACCTTGGGATGGTCATAGACCGTGAAGGCTTCTTCCGAGGCCTGGTCGTTGATCGCCAGCGAACCCAGGTTGGGGTCGGACTGGAAGGTCGCCACCAGGTCAAACCCGAGTTTGCCCGCGAACATCCCCGGCTCCGCGACGCTGTAACACCACTCGATATCCGCGCCTTCCGGGCAGCCCAGCAGGTTCTGGTAATAGAATGTCGTCAGCGGGTAGCGCTCGGGCACGCGGGTCGTCGTTCCCCATTGCCGGCTGGAGGTGATGAAAATATAATCGGCCAGATCGAGATTAGTCTCAAACCGTTCCAATTTGTTCTCGTCATCCGTCCAATACATCTCGAATTTGATGTCGCCGCGGTAGATCCCGCCTGTCTCGCTGTAGGGGCTGAATCCATCCACCGGGTAGGGCACCGCATCGTCCCAGGTGCTCTCGTGCGCCGGCGCGGGCGCGTGCGGCACCAGCCTGGCAGCGGGCGAAGGCGTGGAGAGGGTCACATAGAGCGTCTGCCCGGCTTCCACCGCCAGCGGCTCATCCAGAATGAAGGTATAGGAATCCCCCCGGGCATCCTCGCCTGGGGCAAAGTCGTCTCTCAACGTGGCTGAAACGCCGGGACCGGCAGGGCTGGTGACGGAAAGCCCCAGGGTGAGGTCCTTCAAGCTTTCGGATCCCATCAGGTCCACCAGGTAGGGCGCGTGCACTTCCGTGACTTCCCCGGTCCAGACCAGGCGGACTTCCATGTAGTAATTCGCGCCCTCCCGGACGCTCTGCATGATCCGGGGCAGCGGCTGGGAAAGGATCATCCCCTTATTGGTCACCAGATGGATCTCCGGCGAGCCGTTGAGCTGCAAATGGGACTCGCCCACTTCAATATCCAACTCCAGATAGTACAGCTCGCCTTCCACCAGCTCAACGCCGTGGTCAAAGATGAACTCATAAGCGGAGCCGCGCCAATCACCCTGCGACGCGGGGAACTCGCTGGCGACCATCGCCTGCCCCAGCGGGACCTCACGCGCCGCAGCGCGGGTGATCGTCAGCCCCACCTGGGTCACGCTCGAAACGCCCGTGGTATCCAGAATGTAGGGCATCGTCACCGAAGAGACCAGCCCGCTGGCCTCCGCGTAGAAGGGGATTGCGAAGGGTTCGCCGGGGGTGAGGACATCCCCCGCCCGGTAGGGCATCGGCTGGAGCAGGATCCCATCCTCAGTATCCACGGAAAGGGTCAGCGCGCCGGGGATATTCTGGTAAATCCAGTCGCTGGCCGCCACGCGGGTCTGCGGCCGGGTGTAGATCCGCGTGAAGGCCAAGGCCCAGGCCGCGGTCCCCAGCACCACGATCACGGTCAGCGCAATGCCGGCAACCCGGATCAGCCACGGTTTGAGCTTCAGGAACCAGACTTTCACCTCTTCCCGGACAGACCAGAGCTTCACCAATCCCCAGCCGGCAAAGAGCGCCAATGCGGGGTAGATCAGCATCTGGTAGCGCATCGAGCGCACCCAGGAAACCGACTGCCAGACAAAATACAACCCGGTGAAGGCCCAATGCGGCAGGTGGCTGCCCCAGTCCCGCTTGCGCAGGATCGCCCAGCCCATGCCCAGGAAGGACAGCCAGGCAGTGATCCCCAGCGGCAGGCCGAGACCCCACTTCACCAGATTCTCCAGAGAGAAAGTCAGCGGCCGCCTGGCCCATTGCAGGGCGGGCGGGAAATCCACAGCGCCGGAGGCCTGCGCCTGCAGGCTCCGCAGGCTGGACCACCAGCCAGAGTTAATGCCCATGTTAAAGAAGCCCGGCCCGTTAAAGGCATAGGGCTGCCCAATCCTAAAGACCAGGAAGCTGATCGCCGCTGCCACCGCCACGTTACGCAGGGCGAGCAGCCAGGCCCCCTCCTGCTCCGGCTCTTCCACCCGCCGGACCCGGACCCATTCCACCAGCGGCAGCACGATCGCCACTACCACGGCATTGATCTTGGAAGCCGCCGCTGCGCCCAAAGCCAGCCCAAAGAGCAGGTAAGGCGCCAGCTCAAAGAACAGCTTTGAGAAGGGGACCTGCCCCTCGAGCGCCCGCGGTTCCGGCCGGGTCAGCGACCAGACAGCGGCCAGGATCGCAAGGTAGGCGAAGGTGTTCGTGACCGCATCCACTGTGGCATAGTGCGAGAGCTGGATCGGCAAAACCGCAAAGGCATAGAAAACCGCTGCGAGCAGCCCCACCCACTTGCCATAGAGCCGCTTGCCAATCGCAAAGATCAGCAAAATGGTGAAAACATCAAAGATCGCCGAGACCTGGCGCCCAAGGAGTGTGATCGAGTCGTAGCCGACCTGTCCCGTGGCCTCCCCAAGATAGCGCACCATGAAGAGCGGCAGCGTGCCATAGACATAGAACCCATAGCCCCGATTGGCGGGGTTCAGGGTGGAGGTCTCCGTGTTGAAATAATCCCCAGCATTCTCCACCGGCGCGATCGCCTGCCAGACCAGGCTGAGGAAGCGCTCATCGGGGTGCATGTGCTGGTTATCGTCCCAGTTGACGCCCGTCAGCCGGAAATAAGCCCCAGCCAGAAGCGTGAGGATCAGGGCAATGCTGACAACAGCTGTTTCCCAGGTTTTTGTCCGGGAACCAGCCGATGGGTGCGAAGTCTTCATCATCAGGGAGTCACTCCTTGCGCAGGGGGAACGATGAAGATCATGAAGTCCTTGTTTTCCACCGCAGAATCGTATTGACTCAGGATGCCATCCGGGAAAGTCTCTTCCAGCAACTGAATATCTTCCTGATCGCTGACGTTCAGGAAGAAGATCTTCGCCCGGGGGTCGGCGGCCGTGGCGGGGATCTGTTCAGCGAAGATCGCATAATCCCAACCGGCATAGCCCGAATTGATCGCCACCAGGCGGGAATCCACCCAGTAGGGATAGCCGACCACATAGGTCGTTTCCGGGCTGCCTTGTGTTTCAATGAAGAGCCTGGCCACCTCGCCGATCTCGGAGGTATTCCAGCTGGCATCCCGGTAGATCGTGGCATACTGGTTGAAGACCAGATCATAGTTATTGCCCATGGACCAGACCAGCAGGAAGGCCAGCACAGCAGAGACCGCCAGCTTACCGATCCGGCCGGAAAGCCGCTCTTTCAGCGTTCGGATGGTCGTTTCCAGGGCCAGGCCGATCACCACAAAAACCGGCACAATCGCCCCCGCCGAACGGTTCAGGCTGGGGTTCTCCCCGGGATAGGCGAGCGAGAGGATGGATGGCAGCATCAAGATGGGAATGGAAACGAGCAGGAAGAGGTCCATCCAGTTGCGCTCGCGGAGATAGCGGATCAGCAGGCCGGCAATCCCCAGGAAATACAGCGCACCGGAAACAACCTCGAGCGCGGGCCGATTGGGGATCGAGTGCGCCCAGATCACGCCATTGCTCCAAAAGAACATGACGCTCGATTTCCAGAAATTCTGCAAAAAGATCAGGACCGGCGAAGCCTGGAAGGCCACTTCTTCGCCCGTTAGCCGGGAGAAGGCCCGGTAGGCAAAAACCTCCGGGTTCGCCAGCCAGTAGCGCAGCAGGGGCAGGAACACCACCACCGAGACCAGCACGATCAGGCCCAGGGCAAAGAGGGTTTGCGGCCGGCGGTCACGGGAGGGACGGTATAGCAGGTAGATCAGAATTCCGATTACCACCAGGATCGGCACGATCCGGAACGGCGTGTACCCGTGCAGCCCGATCCCCAGGAAGAGGCCCGCCAGCAGGATGTCATTGATGGTCTGCCGCCGCAGGCCGCGGATCAGGAAGAACATCACCGGCGCGGTGAAAAGGGGATAGAGCGGGATGCGCAAGGCCAGGCGCGTGAAAAGCAGCGGCCAATAGGCGATCCCGGCCATCAGGGCGGCCCCCAACCCCACCCACTTGTTCCCGACCTCTTTGCCCAGCAGGTAAATGAAGAGCAGGGTCAGCAGGTTGGTGAAAACCGCCACCACTTTCAGGTTGAGGAATGAGATCGGCAGGTTAAAGAGCGCGAGATAAGCGGCCGTCAGATAATAATGGATCATCTCCCGGCCGGTATTGCGGGGAAAATAAGTCGGCCGCAAACCGTTCAGCACGTCATTCACATCCAGAAGGGTTTCCGCATGATCCGAGACCATCTCCGGTGGGACGGACTCCAAACGATGGAAATTGAAGAACAGGATCACGGCGATTGCGGCCAGGACAACCAGCGTCCAGCGGGTGATCTTCACCTGCCAGCCCTGCGCCGCGAACTGGTCCCAGCGTTCTCGCAGCGTCGGACGCGGGGCGGGCTTGGGCTGCCAAAAGGCCATCACGACGAAGATTGTCGCCAAAATCCAGAGCATCGTGTTGACCACGCCCAGCGTGCCGGAACCGAACAACAGGAAAGCCAGCAGAGCCAGGACAACGCCGACCAGCAGGTATTGCCCTCTGAAGGCGATAGCCAGCGGCTGGTCCGAATCCGGCTTCAGGGCCGGCAATTGCCACTCCCGGCGGATGATGGCCGCCAGCAGGCAGCCCAGGGCGACCGCGTAGAGCACCAGTCCCGGCCAGGGCGTGCGCGCCGCGGAGGGTTCCAGCGTCAGCTGGGCTACCAAAGCGGCGGCCAGCGCGGCAAAGGTCAGCCAAGGGAAACGGGACTGCCGTTCCGCTTCTGGGGCGGGGTCCGGTTCCCTTTCCAGGGCGGGTTGCCGATCCCAGAATTTTAGTTTGGCAACGAAAAGGTCCCACACACTGGGTTCAGTTATCGGGGCCGGTTCTTGAGGTTCTGACATAAACAATTCCTGAATTTAAGTTAAGAATTTACATTCTGGATCGCCTGACGGAAACTATCATACTCCAGCACAAAAAGGCTGACAACCCTGCCCTTCGCGGCCGGATAAACCTCTATTCCTGCCGTGTCGCAAAGAGATAGCCGATGTCGGCGTGGACCTGGTTGGCATACCAAAAGACCCGGAAGCCGGAATCCATCAGAAACTCGCCCAGGGTGAGGTAATTCTGATCCGCATCCAGATCGTGATATTCCATAATGATCCGCTCCACCTTTGCCAAGGTCTCAGCCGGCGCGCCCATCAGGATCGGATATTCCGCCCCTTCGCAATCGAGCTTCAACAGGTCAATCCGCTCGATTTTGTGCTGGGCCAGCACGTCCGCCAGAGTCACAGACGGGACCGACACCTTGTCCCCGTTCCCCGCCGCCTTGCTGGCGATCTGCAAAGGTTCGCCCGCGGAAAGGTCCAGCTTGATCTCCCCCATCTGGCGCCAGACGGCTTCCTGCCGGGGGACTACGTTGCCAAGCTCATTTTGGGCGATGTTGCGGACCAGCAGCGCGTAAGACCCCGGGAAAGGCTCATAGGCGATCACCCGGCTCGCCGGATGGCGATACGCAGCCAGGATTGAGAAATCGCCCACCCCCGCGCCGATATCCACCACCGTCCAGCCGTCCTGCACGGGTTCGCCATAGCGGGTGTAGAACCGGTCCAGATAGGTCTCCTTGACCGCCCAGAGGTCCATCGCCCCACGGATCGCCAGCTGGACCGGCGGCTTCCGCAGGATCACCTCATGCTCTGAGGTGTCCCTGCGCCTCAGCAGCAGGCCCAGCATCGCGGGCCAGTTGCGGATGCCGGCAAAGATCTCCAGCACCGACCAGGCATAATAAGCCCACTTTTTCAGGAAATTCATGCCGGCCTCCGGGCAATAAAATAGGAGCAGACTCCCTGCTCCGAGCGGGGGTCATCCATTGTTTTACGGGTCAGCGCCCAGGGGATGGCGAGGTTCCAGCGAGTCGGCGCCAGCACCCACCTGCCGAAGAGCTTCTTGCTGGCCAGGGCGGGAATCCCCAGCGGATGCCCCCATTCCAGCACGTGCAGCGCCTGGGGCGGGAAGTAATCCCAGGTCCGCTCCAGCTCCAAACCCGCGGCGGTCAGCCGCTCCTGCCAGATGGCCGGTGAATCGGTGTGGGCATGGCGGGCGATTCGATTGAAGAAACGGCCGTAGGCCGCGCCTAAGCCCTTCAGCCCGAGCGTGTTCAAAGCCTGCCGGCCCCAGAGCAGTTCCGGGAAGCGGTGATTCGGCACGCAGAACACAAACTGCCCGCCCGGCCTGAGCACCCGGGCCACCTCGGCGATCACCGGGTCAATCTCGGGGATATGCTCCAGCACTGAGATGCTGGTCACCGTGTTAAAGCTGGCATCTTCGACTGGAATCCGGGCGCCCTCGCCCAAAACGAGCATCCGGTAGGCTTTGCGGGTGCGGGCTTCCAGCGTCGGCGCCACCCAGGGGTCCAAACCGATCTCCGGCTGGCGGTCAAAGGCCACCGAGGCGAAATGCCCATCGCCCGAACCGAGGTCCAGCCAGGGTCCGCTGATCGGGATCTCCTGCAGGAAGCGGTCTTCCACCGCCCGCAGGAACCCGCGGAAATAGGGCAGGCTGGAGATATGCCGCCAGAGGATTTGATCGAGTGCGTCTTTGTCCAAAGGCTTATTTTCCGTCATGCTTCGCCAAAACCTCTTGAAAAAGCGCTTCATAGGCCCGGGCCACCGTACCCGGGGCGTAGTGCGCTTTCAATTCTGCCACTGTTTCTTCCGATGCCGGCATCTGCTCCTGCAGCACGTCGATCACCGCCTGGGCCAGGGCATCCGCATCCCGCACCGGGACGATCTTCCCCATCCCGGTAGAGAGCACCGGCTGGCGCACGCCGGGCAGGTCCGTCGCCACGGCGGGCGTCCCACAGGTCATCGCTTCCACCTGCGCCATGCCAAAGGACTCGGTCGAGTTGATGCTCGGCAGCACCAGCACCTCGCTGACCTCAAAGAGCGCGGTCTTCTCCGCTTCGGTCACCAGGTCCAAAAACTGCCAACGGTCGCCCAGCGCCTCGATCAGGGGCATGATCTTCCGGCGATAGGCTTCCTCACCCAGCACATGCTCATACTCGCCGCCGAAAACCACTCTCGCTCCCGGCACCGCGGCGACGATCTTCGGCAGAGCTTCCACAAGATATTCGACGCCCTTTTCACTCGCCAAACGGGTCAGCATCCCGATGATCCGGTCGCCGGGCTGAAAGCGGATCTTCTCTTTGAAGGCCGCGACCTCGGCCTGCCCCACCGGTTCAACCACGATCGGCGGCTGGACGACTTCAAACTTCTCCATATAACGCTTCAGGAAAGGCGAATGTTCCGCAAAATCCCGGGTATTGTGGACGATCAAGTCCGCCATGCCCGCGGAAATCTGATTGGTGCGATGCACCGCCCAGCCCGCCAGGCGGCTCACCAGCCCCCGCGGCATCTCCAGATAACAATGATAGGTCAGGACCACCGGTTTGCGCCGTCTTTTCGCCAAACGGGAGAGCATAGCGGAATCAAACTGGGGCAGATGCAGATTGACCACATCCGCATCTTTGAGCAGCCGCCGGGCGATGAAGGGCAGCCGGGGCATGATCACGCCCTTGGAAAGATGGAAGGCCACCGGCACGCGCACAATCCGCACGCCCTGGTCAACCTCTTCCAAAGGCAGGTCCGGCCTGAACTGGGAAGTCAGCACCGTGACTTCGTGGCCCAGCGCGGCCAGCGCCCGGGCTTCCCGCACGGCGTAGATCGTCAGCCCTGAGGTGTGCGGCTGGTAATAGGTCAGCGCGATCAGAATCCGCATCCGGCTCAGGCCTCCGTTTGAGTGCTGGGCGCTTTGCGCAAAGCCCGCCGGTAAAGCGAGACCAGCGCCTGCCCCTGCATCCGCAGCCCAACCAGGCCCAGGATGCTGGTGTAGACAAAGGAAAGGGCGTGGACCACAATCGCATGGGTGAAAGCCAGGTCGGCATCCACCCCCAGCAGGGCAAATGCGGCCACCATCACGCCCTCGAAGACGCCCAGCCCGGCCGGCGCGGAGGGCAGCGCCGCGCCAAAGGCCGCCATGCTGAGCACAAAGATCAGCCACCAGAATGGCGGGTTGGGCTGCAATTGGTTGAAGATGATGTAATTTTCGCCAAAGGCGATACCCCAGCTGAGCGCCAGGCTGCCAAAAGCCAGCAGAAAAGCGCCCGGCTTTCGGAGCACGGCCAGCCCGGTCAGCACTTCGGCTGCCCGCGGCGCAACTGTTGTTTTGATGAAGTTCGAGCGTTCGCCCCAATTGGCCAGCCATGGGTTGATCCGCCCGCTAAAGCGAGCCATCAGGTACAACGCGACCAGACCGACCACGGTAATCCCCAGTGCCACCCAGATCAGCCGCTGGTCAAAGTCCCCCCCGATCACCCGCGGCAGCATCGAGAGCACAAACACAGCCGCCAGAAAGACGTCAAAAACCCGCTCCATGATCACGCTGGAAAGCACCTCAAAGGCCTTCGGCCCCTCCGGTTTATCCAGCAGCAGGGCGCGGCCGATTTCCCCCAGGCGGAAAGGAAAGACATTATTCAGCAGATAGCCGGCGTTCATGGTGAAAAAAGCTTCTTTAAAGGTGACCCGCCTTTGCAGCAGGATATACCAGGCGAAAACCCGGGCCAGCAGGCTGATGAAATAAACCAGCGATGCCAGCGCGATCGTCTGCCAGCGGAGCTTTGAAAGATTTGCGACGAGTTGGGAAAAGCCGACCTGGCGCAGCACCAACCCGATTGCCAGGGCACTGATCGCCAGCGGGATGAGCCATCTCAGGATCTTCCCCAACAGGCGCTCATTTTGGCCTTCGCTCACGATTGATCCAGCCTCAAAATCGCCATAAAGGCTTCCTGGGGGATTTCCACGCTGCCGACCATCTTCATCCGGCGCTTCCCCTTTTTCTGCTTTTCCAGCAGTTTCTTCTTGCGGGTGATGTCGCCGCCGTAACACTTGGCGAGCACGTCCTTGCGCAAAGCTTTGACGTTCGCCCGCGAGATCACCCGTCCCATGCTGTAAGCCTGGATCGGCACCACGAAAAGCTGCCGGGGAATCAGTTCCTTCAGCCGCGAGACCAGCGCCTGTCCTTTGTGGTAGGCGTCCTGCTTATGGACGATCGCGGTCAGCGCGTCCACCGGCTCGCCATTGACCAGGATTTCCAGTTTCACCAGGTCTTCCTTACGATATTCCTTAAATTGATAATCCATCGAGGCATAGCCGCGGGTGCCGGATTTCAACTGGTCAAAGAAATCCACGATCAGTTCCGAGAGTGGGATCTCAAAATGGATCTGGACGCGGTTCAGTGAGGGGTATTCCTGCTCAACAAAAACACCGCGCTTCCTGCGCACCAGGTCCATCACCACGCCATAATACTCGGTCGGGGTGAAGATCGTCAGGTCCATCCAGGGTTCGAGAATCTCAGAGATGAGCGCTTCATCCGGCAATTGCGCCGGCGAGGCGATCACGATCTCTTCCCCGGTCACCATCTGCACGCGATATTCCACCGACGGCGCAGTGAAGACCACGTCCATGTCATATTCGCGTTCCAGCCGCTCCTGGATGATCTCCATGTGGAACAGGCCCAGGAAGCCGCAGCGGAAACCGAAGTTCAGCGCCTCCGAGGTCTCCGGTTCAAAGGTCAATGAAGCGTCATTGAGCTGCAATTTTTCCAGCGCATCGCGCAGGTCGGGGTAGTCCTCGCCCTCCGTCGGGTAAACGCCCGCGAAGACCATCGGCTTGGCCTGCTTATACCCCGGCAGAGGCTTGACGACTCCGTTCACGGCATAGGTGACGGTGTCGCCCACCCGGCACTCCGAGACGGTTTTCAGCCCGGTGGCGATATAGCCCACATCGCCGGCGTTCAGCGATTTGATCGGCTTCATCGTGGGGGCAAATACGCCGATCTCCACCGGCGTAGTCCTGGCCTTGGTGGACATCATCAAAAGGTTATCATCGGCCTTGATCGTGCCATTGAAAACCCGGACATAAGCCACCACGCCCTTGTAGGAATCGTAATGCGAATCAAAGATCAGCGCTTCCAGCGGCTGGTCATCTCGTCCCTTGGGCGATGGCACCTGCGCCACAATCGCTTCCAACACCTGGTCCACATTCAGACCGGTCTTGGCGGAAATCCGGATGATCTGGTCCTCCGGCGTCCCCAAGAGGTTGTGAATATCCTCCGCAACCACATCCGGCTGGGCGGAAACCAGGTCAATCTTGTTGATGACTGGGATGATCACCAGGTTCGCTTCCAAAGCAAGGTAGAGGTTCGCCAAGGTCTGCGCTTCGATCCCCTGGGTGGCATCCACCACCAGCAGCGCGCCCTCACAGGCTTCGAGCGCCCGGCTGACCTCGTAGTTGAAGTCTACATGCCCGGGAGTATCAATCAGGTTAAATTCATAGGATTGGCCATCCGCGGCGTCATAGTTCATCCGCACGGCCGAGGCCTTGATCGTGACGCCCTTTTCCCGTTCCAGGTCCATAGTATCGAGGATCTGGTCGGTCATATCGCGGTCTGCCACGGTGTGGGTCAGTTGAAGCATGCGGTCCGCCAGGGTCGATTTCCCGTGGTCCACATGCGCGATGATACAGAAATTTCTTACATTTTCATTCATTTAACAGAGTATAACCGATTTCAATTCAATCCGGCAGTTGCTGGAGCGCGCTGGCAATCATCGCAGAAAAATCCGATTTCTCCGTCGGCTCCGGCAAGCGCAGGTCCACCAGGAACTCCACATTCCCCTTGGGCCCTTTGATCGGAGAGGCGATCAGCCCCACCGGCCAGAACCCCAGCCGCAGGGCCTCAGCGAGGGTGTCCTCCAGCACCTTGCGGTGCACGGCTTCATCCTTGATCACTCCGGCATGCACGGCGGCGGCCTTGCGGCCCGCCTCGAACTGCGGTTTGATCAGGGCGATGGTCTGCCCTGTTTCAGCGGCAAACCAGCCTTTCACCGCCGGCAGGATCAGGCCCAGCGAAATGAAAGAGGCGTCGATCACCACCAGGCTCACGGGCTCAGGCAGAGCCTCCACGTAGCGGGCGTTCGTCCGCTCCATCACGACCACCCGCGGGTCCTGCCGCAACCGCCAATGCAGAATGCCATAGCCAACATCAATCGCGTAGACCTTCTCAGCGCCTTCCTGCAGCAGGCAGTCCGTGAACCCGCCGGTGGAAGCGCCGACATCCGCGCAGACCCTGCCCGCAACGGGTACATCAAAGGCGGCCAGCGCGGCTTCCAGTTTCTTGCCGCCCCGCGAGACGAACTTCGGCCGGGTCTGCACCTCAATTCCAGCGCCCTCTTCAACGAGGGCTGAGGATTTGTGGATCATCTCGCCATCCACCCGCACTTCTCCGGCCATCACCAGGCGCTGGGCGCGGTTCCGGCTTTCCGCCAGGCCGCGTTCCACCAGCAAGAGGTCAATTCGTTTTTTGGTCATATATCCATTTTAACCCAAGCTCGCAGGGTGTGCGCCCATTGTTGCCCTTGCGCGCAATGGAAAAATTTTTCGGTGGGTGTGCCCCTCTTTTGTGCCCACCACCCTTTCGGTGCGCTCCAGTTGTGAGCGCACCTGCCACAATCACCCCATCCCTGATTGCCTAATCCCCCATTTTCCAATTCCTGTTTCCCCCTCATTCACCATCTACCACTCACCATTCACTCTATGATAAGATTGACCCATGCTCAAGAAATTTGGCTACCTACTCAAAACCATGCGCCCGCGGCAATGGCCCAAGAACGTCTTTGTGCTGGCTGCTCTGGTTTTTGACCAGCAGCTTTTCGTCCTGCCCTCCCTGCTCAGGACCCTGGCCGCGCTGGGCCTTTTCTGCCTGGTCTCCTCCCTGGTCTACATCATCAATGATCTGGCCGACATCGAATCCGACCAACAGCACCCCACCAAGCGCCATCGTCCGCTGGCTGCCGGCCTGCTGCCGAAATCCTGGGCCGTCACCGCGGCCATTATCCTGGCCCTCACCACCCTGCCTGCCTCATTCCTGCTTTCCACCGGCTTTGGGCTGGTGATCACCGGCTATCTCATTCTGATGGTGACCTATTCCTTCTGGCTGAAGAACATCGTCCTGCTGGATGTGATCGTGATCGCAATCGGTTTTGTCCTGCGGGTCGCCAGCGGGCTGACTGTGATCGTCACCCATCAATTCTCCCCCTGGCTCTTCCTGGCAACCACCTTCCTGGCGCTCTTTATCGCCCTCGGCAAACGCCGTTCCGAAATCGCCCTGCTGGAGACCTCCGCCGTCTCCCACCGCAAAGTCCTCCAGGGCTATTCCCTGGCCCTGATCGACCAGCTTTTGATCGTGGTGATCAGCACAACCCTCATGACCTACTGCCTCTACACCTTTTCGTCCATCACAGGTTATTACGACATGATGCTGACGATCCCTTTCGTGATCTATGCCCTCTTCCGCTACCTCTACCTGCTGCACGCCGGGACCCTCGGCGGCGCGCCGGAGGAAATGATCCTGACCGACCGTCCCTTTCAATTGTCTGTCCTGCTTTGGGCGCTGACGGTGATCCTGCTCTTGTATGTCTTCTGATTCGGGAGGTTGAATGCCTGTCATCTTTGGTAAAGCCCCCGGCAAAATCATCCTCTTTGGCGAACATGCGGTGGTCTACGGCCAGCCGGCAATCGCCATTCCCGTCCTGGACGTGGCCGCCACGGCCCGGGTCACCCCCCTGCTGGGGGCGGGGCCTGGCAGAGTGCACGTGCAGGCGCATGACATCCACCTGGACACGCTGTTATCCGACTTGCCGGAAGATCACCCCATCGGGGCGGCAATCCGCGCCACCCTGGCCGAGATCACGCCCGAATACACCCCTGCTTTCACCATTCAACTCGACTCAACTATCCCGATTTCAGCCGGGATGGGTTCCGGCGCAGCGGTCACGGTGGCGATCATCCGCGCCCTTTCCGCCTTCCTCGGCCGGCCGCTCCCCGATGAACAGGTCTCCGGACTGGCTTACGACATCGAAAAACTCCACCACGGCACGCCCTCCGGGATCGACAACACCGTGGTGACCTACCAAAAACCGGTCTACTTCCAGCGCGGCGAAGCCCTGCAAACCCTGACCCTCAGCCATCCGACCCATTGGGTAATCGCCGACACCGGTGAGAAAATGCCCACCAGGGAGACGGTCTCGGCCGTGCGCGATCTCCACGACTCCGCACCCGAGACCTACGATGCCATCTTCGCCGAGATCGGTCAGATCGTCCGGGCTGCCCGCCAGTCGCTGGCCCAGGGGGACCTTCCCCGTCTGGGCGGTTTGATGGACCGCAATCAGTCCCTGCTGGAATCGCTCCAGGTGAGCAGTCCCAGCCTTGAAGCCCTGATCGCGGCCGCGCGGGGGGCCGGCGCGGTGGGCGCGAAGCTCTCCGGCGGCGGCCGCGGGGGCAACATGATCGCCCTGGCGCCGCCCGAAAAGGTCCGCCAGGTGGAAAAAGCGTTAAAGGATGCCGGCGCCGTCCGCATTCTGACGACCATCCTGCGGGAGACCACCTGATGAGTAACGCTTCAACCCTAATCCTGCTGAAACTTGGCGGGTCCCTGATCACAGATAAAGCTCAGCCGCTGACTGCTCGGGAAAAGCTAATCCGGCAGCTGGCCAGGGAGGTCGCGGCCTTTCGAAAAGCCCATCCCGAGACACAGCTGGTGATCGGGCACGGCTCCGGTTCCTTCGGGCATGCCGTCGCCAGCACGTACCAAACCCAAAACGGCGTCCACACGCCCGAGGAATGGCAGGGCTTTGCGGAAGTCTGGCAGGCTGCCCACCAGCTCAACCAGATTGTGATCCGGCATTTCGCCGAAGCGGGCCTGCCCGTCATCACTTTCGCCCCCTCAGCCGGGATCACTGCGGACGCCCGCAAAGTGGCCGCCTGGGACCTAGCGCCCCTCAAAGCGGCCCTGGCCCACAGGCTCATCCCGGTCGTCCTGGGCGATGTGATCTTTGACCGGACTCTGGGCGGGACGATCTTCTCCACCGAGATGGTCTTCCAACACCTCACCCAATCTCTCCACCCGGACCGGCTCCTGCTGGCGGGGATTGAAAAAGGGGTCTACAGCGACCCGGCCCGCCCCGAGGCCATTATCCCCGTCATCACCCCCGAGAACCACGAGGCCGTGCTGCCGCAACTCTCCGGCTCTCACCATGCGGACGTGACCGGCGGGATGCAGTCCAAGGTCGCCCTAATGCTGGCCCTCGTGCAGCAAAATCCCGGCCTGACCGCCCGGATCTTCTCCGCGGAAGCCCCCGGCAGCCTTCAGCGGGCGCTGGAGGGCGCCGACCTTGGCACGCTGATCGCCCGTAAACTCTGACAGCGCCCTATCGTGGTGAGCCTCATTCCCCGGTTTTCCGGTATAATCTGAACTTGATTGAAATTCTGGAGAAAACACATGATCTTCACGCGTCAACAACTGGAAGAACTGGAGGACCAGAAACTGGCTCCCTATGGCGTCCGCAGCCGGAACAGCAAAGGTCGCCAGTTCCCGGAAGATGAACCGGATTACCGCACCGTTTTCCAGCGGGATAGGGACCGCATCCTGCACACCACCGCCTTCCGGCGGCTGGAATACAAGACGCAGGTCTTCATCAACTACGAAGGCGACTATTACCGCACCCGCCTGACCCACACCCTCGAAGTCGCCCAGATCGGGCGCAGCGTGGCGCGGGCGCTGGGCGCGAACGAGGACCTGGTGGAGACGATCTGCCTGGCGCATGACCTCGGCCACCCGCCCTTCGGTCACTCCGGCGAGCGGACCCTGGCGCGGATGATGATGGACCACGGCGGCTTCAACCACAACCACCATTCCTTCCGAATCGTGACCCAGCTGGAAAAACGGTATCCCGAATTCGACGGGCTGAACCTCACCTGGGAAGTGCTGGAAGGGATCGTCAAACACGAAACCGACTATGACATTGCCGATGCCGCGGAGTTTGACCCCGACCTGCGCGGCCATCTGGAAGCTCAGATCGCCAATGTGGCCGATGAACTGGCCTACACCGCGCACGACCTGGATGACGGGCTGCGCTCCGGGATGATCACGCCCGAACTGCTGGCAGGGGTCTCCCTCTGGGAGGTCATCAACGAGAGCATCGGCCGCCGCAGGTCCGACACCCTGGACGACCTCTCCCGCCACCGCCTGATCCGCCGGCTGATCGGCATCGAAGTCAACGACCTGATCCAGTCCATTGACCGGATGATCCGCCGCAGCGGGATTCGCAATGTGGAAGAACTGCAAAAGCTCCCCTACAATGTGGTCGGGTTCAGCGAGGATATGCACCGCCGCAACCGGGAGTTGAAGGATTTCCTTTTCAAAAACCTCTACAACCACTACCGGGTGGTTCGGATGTCCGTCAAAGCCGACCGAATCCTGGAAGACCTTTTCCAGGCCTATGCCCAGGAACCGGCCATCCTGCCCGACCAGGTCCAGGCGTTGATCGAGAAAAAGGGGCTGGAAGAGACCATTTGTGATTATATCGCCGGCATGACAGACCGGTTTGCCATTGACGAACACCAAAAGTTATTCGATCCGACAGCCCTTCCCTGACCGGAAAGGGCGGCGTCGGAATCAAAGGAACGAAGCATGAACGAAACAAAATATCTCACCCCGGAAGGCAAAGCCAAACTCGAAGCGGAGCTGGAGGAACTGAAAACCACCGGCCGCCAGGAACTTGCGGAACGCCTGAAGCAGGCCATTTCAATGGGTGATCTCTCCGAGAATGCGGATTACCACAAAGCCAAGGAGGACCAGGGCTTCATGGAAGGCCGCATCCAGGAGCTTGAAGCGATCCTCACCAATGCCAGGGTCATTGAAGCCAAATCAAATTATAACGAAGTGACCCTCGGCGCGCACGTGACCATCAAGGAAGCGGACTATCCCCCCGAGACCTACCACCTGGTGGGCAGCAACGAAGCCAACCCCCGTGAAGGCCGCATCTCCCACGAATCCCCGATCGGCAGAGCGCTGATCGGCCATAAATCCGGCGACACCGTGGAAGCCACCCTCCCCAATGGGGAGACCATCCGGCTGGAAATCCTCAAGATCGAATAAACCGCCCCCCCTTAAAGACGGACCCCCCAACGGTTATGGTTGTTGGGGGGATTTTGTTTAATTCGGGAGTGGGTCAGTTTTAGAACGAGCCCCGTTCCTTGGACCAGATCGAGAGTTCAAGCGTCACCCGCTGGAAGAAACTCTGGTCAGGTGCGGCGCCTACGCCGTATTCCATATCCACAATTCGGGTTTCCAACTGCAGAGTGGCCGTTTCGAGCAGGATCACCTTGCCGGGTTCGGCCAGGATCGGCTCGCCCTTGGATTCGAGGCGCATCCGGGTTTTGTTATCTTCGTAGACATGCTCGCTCATCACGACTTTGGTGACGGTCTGGATGTCGTTCTTATCAAAGAGCCAGACTTCAAAAGCGCTGACCCGTTTGGGTTCGCCCACGCCGACCGTATCGGAGATGCCCACGCCGCACTCACCCAGGAATTCTCCGGTTGGGGCGTCAATGCTGAAGGAGTCGTCATACAGGTCATCGCCCATCATATAGGTGGTCATGAACTGAGCCACGGGGAGCTGCTGTTCTTCCTCATCAGCGGGGCTGAAACCGGAAATCGGTTTGGTATAGCCCAGCTCCTCGCCGCTATAATCCATACCAGCTGCGCTCTCTTCCATCCGCTCACGCACGATGGATTTC
Source organism: Anaerolineaceae bacterium (assembly GCA_011620555.1). Classification (GTDB taxonomy): domain Bacteria; phylum Chloroflexota; class Anaerolineae; order Anaerolineales; family Anaerolineaceae; genus Brevifilum. Next base: position 52,344 of record WOYY01000058.1, read on the forward strand.
AGGTCTTCCTGCTGGGCTTCGCCCAGTTTCCGGGGCCGGATGACGAAGAAATAAACCGCAATCGCGGCGCCCACCAGCAGCACGATGCAGAAGCCGCCCAAGAGCAGCCAGTTGGGGCCGCTGCTGGGTTCTTCTTCCTCGGCGGCGGGGGTCGCAGTCACGCCCGCGGCCACATCGCTGGTCGGCACAAAGGGCTGCGCGCCTTCCATACCCACAATGCTCTCAAAATAGGTGATCTGCTCAGGAGTCAGGTAACCGGTATTGACCCGGACAGCATCCAGCGTGTCATCCGCTGTGGTGTCCAGTTCGGACCAGGCTTTTTGGGCAATCGAGGTGTCACCCGTCATGGAAGTGGTGAAAATCGCCATCCGCAGGTAATCCTCGCGCAGATCTGCCCGCATGTGATAGGGCGCCAGGTCCGTCCATTGGACGGGCCAGATTCCCCAACCCACCAGCAAGCCCAGTAAAATCCCGATCACAACACCGACGATCAATGTGATCCGCCAGTCTTTGAACAAAGATTTCATTTTTTCTGAGTTCATCTTAGACTCCCGTCTTGTTTTTTCTGTGAATGATCAGCGTTTTGACTATTGTAGAATAATAAAACCTTTTCTGCAATAGAAACGCTCAGAAATTAGATTGCAAGACTTATGCCATTTCAGATTCCTTCAGGATTTCATCCTGCAGGAAGGTTTCCTCGCAGTCCAGACATTTCAGCTGGCGTTTGTTCGCGATCACCAGAACCCCGCCGCAGTTTGGGCACTTCTCAGCCACGGGCTGCTTCCAGGAAGTGAAATCGCAATCCGGGTAGCGCGAACAGCCGTAAAAAGTGCGGCCCTTGCGGGTCTTCCGTCGAACCACGTCCCCTTCCCCGCAGGTCGGGCAGGTCACGCCGATCGTTTCGAGATAGGGTTCAGTATAGCGGCAGTCCGGGAAGTTGCTGCAGGAGATGAACTTGCCATAGCGGCCCCAGCGGATGATCAGGTCATGCCCGCTGCGAGGGCATTTCCGGCCGACCTTTTCTAGCTCGGCTTTCTGTTCGGGCATCTGGGCTTCGGCCTTCTCCAGCCGTTCTGAGAAGGGGCCATAGAATTCACGGATCACATCCACCCACTCTGCATCGCCGGATGCGATCTGGTCCAATTCATCCTCAAGGTTCGAGGTGAAGTTAATATCCACAATGCTGGGGAAATATTCCACCACCAGGTCATTGACCAGGAAGCCGGTCTCGGTAGGCTCCAGCCGCTTGCCCTCGCGCAGGACATAGCCCCGGTTTTGAATGGTGGAAAGGATCGGCGCATAGGTGGAAGGCCGGCCAATGCCGTTCTCCTCCAGCACCTGCACCAGCGAGGCCTCGGTGTAGCGCGGCGGCGGCTGGGTGAAATGCTGTTCAGGATAGAGTTCTTCCAGGCTCTGCGTCTGGTTTTCCCGGATATCGTCCACCGGGATCTGGGCGCTGTCGCCTTCCTCATCCTCCGACTGGTCCTCGTCCCGGCCCTCTTCATAGACGACCAGGAAACCGGGAAACTCCAGCTGACTGCCGGAAGCCCGCAGCAGGTATTCATTCTTCTCTGCGCTCCTGCCGACCACTTCCACCGACAAGGTTTTGTAAACCGCCGGGTTCATCTGGGAAGCGACAAAGCGCTGCCAGATCAATTGATAGAGCCGGAATTGGTCGCGTGAGAGATATTTCTTGATCGCCTTGGGCTGGCGCAGAACGGATGTCGGCCGGATCGCCTCATGCGCCTCCTGGGCGGATTGGGTCCGGGTTTTGTAGGTTGGCGGCGTTTCAGGCAAAAAATCTTCGCCATAGCGCTCTTTGATATAACCGCGGGTCTCGTTCACAGCGATTTCGGAAATGTTAGTAGAGTCGGTCCGCATATAGGTGATCAGGCCCTGGGTCCCCTCACCGTCCAGTTCCACGCCTTCATATAATTGCTGGGCGATGGACATGGTCTTGCGGGCGGTGAAGCCCAGTTTGCGGGAGGCATCCTGCTGCAGGGTGCTGGTGATGAAGGGTGCGGAGGGGTTGCGGCGGCGTTTGCCTTCCCTGACCGAATCGACTGTATAGGCCGCCTTGCGCATATCCGCCAAAACAGCATCCACGCCATCCTGACTGGGCAGTTCGGGCGTTTCGCCGTTGATCCGGGCCAGTTTTGCCCGGTAAGTCTTCTGGCCGCCCTCGGGCAGCAGATCCGCCTCGATCGACCAGTACTCTTCAGGGTTGAAATCATCAATCTCGCGTTCGCGCTCGACCACCAGGCGCAGCGCCACGGATTGTACCCGCCCGGCGGAAAGCCGGCTGCGGACCTTTTTCCAAAGGATCGGGCTGATGCCATAACCGACCAGCCGGTCCAAAATCCGGCGGGCCTGCTGGGCATCCACCAGGTCCATATCAATCGCCCGGGGATGCGCAAAAGCCTCATCCACAGCGTCCTTAGTGATTTCATGGAAGACCACCCGGTTGGTGCGGCTTTCATCAATATCCGCCGCCTCCATCAGGTGCCAGGCAATCGCCTCACCTTCCCGGTCGGGGTCTGTCGCCAGGTAGATTTCCTCAGCCTTGCTGGCCAGTTTCTTCAGCTCCTTGACCACTTCCCGCTTCTCATTGGGTACGCGGTATTGCGGCTCGAAGTCATTCTCGACATCCACCGATAATTTCGAGCGCAGCAGGTCCCGCACGTGGCCGACCGAAGCTCGGACGGTATAGCCCTTCCCGAGGAAGCGGCCCACCGTCTTGGCCTTGGCGGGCGACTCAACGATCACCAATTTGCCTTTACGGGGCTGGGTTTTCTTGGTCTTGCGGACCACTTCCGGCTTGGGCAGCCCTTCATGGGCTTCCGTCCGTCCCATCCGGTAAACATTGGTGCCGCAGACGGAACAAGTCCCGCGGGTCACCGGCGCGCCGGCTTTGTTATATTCTGCAATAGGGTCTTTAATTTCGCGTTTTTCGCGACATTTTACGCAATAAGCTTCCAATTCCAATTTCTCCTACAAATAATCTTCGCGACCGTCCTGTTTAAGGTAATTAACAACTTCACGCACTCGTTGAGCTTGCTTTCGGTCGCAAACGAGGATCGCGTTGCCAGATTCAACGATGATCAGGTCCTGAACGCCAACCGTGACGATCAGGCGATCCTGAGTATCGCCACAAATGAGTGTACCGCTGGTGTCAAATGTGACCGGTTTGCCCCGGAGGACAATATTACCCGATTCATCCGGATCCAGGGCGTCAAAGAGGGATTCCCAGCTGCCGACATCACTCCATCCCAAATCCAGGGATGGGATCACGGCGACTTTTTTGGCGTGCTCCATGATGCCGTAATCAATCGTCTGGGGCTGGATCGTGGGCCAAACAGCCTCTATCATACCCTTAGGTTGCTCATTCTGCCAAGCCCCTTCAATCTTTTTCAATTTCGCATAAAGATCCGGCATCTGCCGTTCAAACTCAGCCAGGATGGCTGGGACCTGCCAGATGAACATCCCGGAATTCCACACATGGCGCCCATTCGCCACCCATTTCTCAGCGAGGGCCAGTTCCGGCTTTTCCTTGAAAGCCCGAACCTGGAAGGCTTTCAGCCCTTGATAGGTCCCCAGTTCATTCCCTTGCTCAATATAGCCGTAGCCCGTTGCCGGGAAAGTCGGTGTGATCCCCAGGGTCACCAGGGTGCCCTGCTGGGCGACTTCATAGGCCGCTTTCAAAAGCTGGCGCAAGTGATCGGCCTGGCGCATCAGGTGGTCGGCGGTCAGGATCGCCATCGTGCCTTGCGGGTCGCGGCTCTGGATCGCCAATGCAGCCAGGCCCACCACGGAAGCGGTGCCCCGCGGCAAGGGTTCGATGATGTAGTTTTCCGCCGGGATATCGGGGCATTGTTCCTTTAATAAGGCCATCTGGTCCGCAACCGTCACGATCAGGATCCGCTCCTCCGGGAAAAGCCCGGCAAGCCGGTCCACCGCCTGCTGGAAGAGGGTCTGGTCCCCCCCAAGCGCCAGCAATTGTTTCGGGCGGTCTTTGCGTGAGAGCGGCCAAAGCCGGGTCCCGCTGCCCCCCGCCATGATGACGGCATAAAAGTTTTCGTACATAACCAACTCCTTATTTCCTATTGATCTCACGAACAGCCGCATAGCGCATCCCGCCCACATGCTGGACAAGGCCTTTGAGTTCCATCATCGTCAGCGCGGCGGTCACCTTCTCAACCGCCAGGCCAACCGCATTGCAGATCTCATCCACATGGACAGGTTCGTAATCCATGAATTGCAATATCTTAGCCTCAGTTGTGTCTGCTGGCAAGGCCTGTCTCGCTTCCTTATAATCCTCCACCTGGGAAAGATCCAGAACATCGAGCACATCCTGCGGCGAGACCAGGGCATAAGCGCCCTTCTGGATCAGGCGGTTGGTGCCCTTGCTGACCGGCGAAAGGATGTTGCCGGGCACGGCGAAGACATCCCGCCCCTGCTCAACCGCGAAATCCGCCGTGATCAGCGCGCCGCTGCGCTCCCCGGCTTCCACCACCACCGTCGCCAGGGACAGCCCGGAGATGATCCGGTTGCGGGGCGGAAAATTGACGCCTTCCGGCTGGGTGCCCAGCGGATAATCGCTGATGATCGCGCCCTGCGCGATGATCGCTTCGGCCAGCTGGCGGTGTTCAGGCGGGTAGATCACGTCCACACCGCTGCCCAAAACCGCGATCGTCCGGCCGCCCGCTTGCAATGCGGATTGGTGCGCCAGAGCGTCCACCCCGCGCGCCAAGCCGCTGACGATTGTCAGCCCGTGGCCGGCCAAATAGAGACTGGTATCCCGGGTGATCTGCTGGCCATAAGCCGAGATCCGCCGGGTGCCCACCATCGCCACCGCGAAATCATCCGAGGGCAGGAGCCTGCCTCTGACATACAACACAGGCGGGGCTTGATCAATTTGTTTCAATAACGGGGGGTAATCCTCATCCAGCAAGGTCAGGACCTGAATGTCCCGTTCCAAAATGGAATCATAGAGCGCATCAAGGTCCGTCTCTTCCCGCAGGCGGAGCAGGTTATCCAACGCGCGGGTGGGCAGCCCGGCCTCACTAAAGGCCTCGGCCGGCGCTTGCCAGGCGAGCGAGAGATCGCCAAAATGGGACAAGATCTGTTGAAAACGAACCGAGCCGATCCCGCGAACTAAATTGAATCCGATCCAATACTTTTTTTCATTTGGCATTAGTCCCCCTCGCCATACCACTCCAATCTGGTGACGATCATTTTCTCCCGGTCAAAGTCCACTTCCAGGATCGTGTGTTCCGTTGCCGGGATGAGGGTCTCTTCATCGGCATCATTCCGGACGACATAGACGTCATTCGCGCCCGTTTCCAGAATTTCCATTAAAACGCCCAGATATTGGCCTTCTGCTTCGTAAACCTTCAGGCCGATCAACTCGTAGGAATAATAATCGCCATCCTCCAGCTCAGGCAAATCGGCTGTGCTGATATAAACCAGGTCATTGGTCAGAGCGGAGACTTCCGTCCGATCGCTGATCTCCCTAAATTTCAACAAGAGCAGGTCATTTTTCCAGCGGGTGGCTTCAATGGTCAGCGGCACCCGTTTTTTACCAATATGGAGCGTGCTGCCGGGGGCGATCAATGCCACCATTTCGGAATAGACTTCCAGCGGGATCTCCCCCATGACGCCATGCGCCCGGCGGAGTTTTCCTAGAACAAGAAAGGCAGGCCCGCTTTGAGATGGCGAGCCTGCATCATTGTTAAGACCAATCTGAGGCATGTGATCAGGAAGGGTGAATTATTCTGGCTCGACGATATCGAGCTTGGTTCGGTTGCCATCACGAGCAGCAGCAACCTTGAGCAGGGTCCGCAAGGAATTCGCGACCCGGCCGCCCTTGCCGATCACCCGTCCCATGTCCTCTTTCGCGACATGCAGGTTCAGGTAAACGGTGTTGCCCCGTGTATGAGTTTCAACATTGATTTCAGTGGGTTGGTCAACCAGGGACTGGGCGACAAACTCAACCAAACCTTGCAGGTTCTCACCTTTCATCTTGCCACGCGCCTTTCTGAACTATGAATTTGCTGGCGGATTTGTGCGGGGGTCTGTAACCCGCTCATCATAAACTTTGCTGCCTTCTTCCGTCAAAGCCTCGACATCTTCACCCGCTTTAAAGCGTTCATAGCGGTCCCAAAGTTCGGTCTGTTTGAAAAGACGGTCAACAGCTTCGGTGGGTTGAGCGCCGACGCTCAGCCAGTAGAAGACCCGATCATCCTTTAAAACGATCGTGGAGGGTTCGGTCCTGGGGTTGTAATGACCCACCACTTCCAGAAACCGACCATCTCGGGGTTTTTCTTTGTCAGCGACAACAACACGGTAACTTGCCTGATTCCGGGAACCAACCCGGCGCAATCGAATACGTACCATCGAAAATATGCTCCTCTTTTATAATATGGATCTAATATTTTGAGCCTGAGTCCTGCAAAAGGCTTGAGAGAGCGTTGAAGGAAACGCTGACCTTTTCGACGTCCGGCTATCGCATCATACGGCCTAAACCTTTGCCGCCTGATTTCTGTAAAGTTTTGAGCAGCCGCTGGGTATCACGGAAGCGCTTCATGACCTGATTGACCACTTGCACGTCCAAACCTGAACCCTGCGCAATCCTGCGCCTGCGGCTGGCATTCAACAATTTCGGGTTCCGCCTCTCGGCCACCGTCATGGAGTTGATCACCGCCTCAACCTGCTTCAGCTGACCCTCTGCTTCTTCCGGATCAACCTGGCGGGCAACCTGCCCCATCTGGCCGGGCATCATATCCAGGATCTGCCCCAGCGGCCCCATCTTGCGCATCTGCTTCAATTGTTTGGCGAAGTCTTCGAGGGTGAACTCACCGCGCATCAGCTTTTCAGCCTGCTCTTCGGCCTGTTCCTGATCGAAACTTGCTTCAGCCTTCTCGATCAGCCCCAAAACATCACCCATACCGAGGATGCGAGAGGCTAACCTTCCTGGATTATACTCCTCAATTGCATCCACACCTTCGCCAACGCCCAAATACTTGATCGGCACGCCGGTCACTTCCCGGATGGAAATGGCGGCGCCGCCGCGGGCATCACCGTCAATCTTGGTCATGATCAGGCCCGAGATGGGCAGCTCCTGACGGAAGCCCTGAGCCACATTGAGCGCTTCCTGACCGATCATGGAATCCACCACCAGCAGGATCTCGGTCAGCGGCACTTTCTTCTGGATGGCGTTGAGTTCGTCCATCAGCTCACTATCGAGCTGCGAACGCCCCGCGGTATCCAGGATCATCACCGTGGTGCCGCCCTTCTTTGCGGTCTGATAAGCTTCCTCCGCAAGTTTGGGTGGGGCAACGCCCTCTTTGGCATAAACTGGGACATCAATCTGTTCGCCCAGCGTCTGCAGCTGCTTGACCGCAGCCGGACGGTAAGGGTCCGCTGCGACCAGTAAGACCCGCTCGCCCTGGCTGCGCAATTTCTTCGCCAGCTTTGCCGCGGCCGTGGTCTTACCGGAACCCTGAAGCCCCACCAGCATGAGCACGAAAGGCCGTTCGCCTTTCAGGTTCAATTCGCTGGGTTCGCCCAGGGTGGCAATCAACTCTTCGTTGACGATCTTGATGACCTGTTGGGCTGGGTTGAGGGCCTTGGAGACCTCCACCCCCACTGCCCGTTCCTTCACCCGCTGGGTGAAAGCCTTGACCACGCTGTAGTGGACGTCTGCTTCCAACAGCGCCATGCGAACTTCCCGCATGGCCTGGTCCACGTCCGCCTCGGAAAGGCGGCCGTGCCGGCGCAGATTTTGAAAAATGGTGTTTAGGCGGTCTGTTAAATTTTCAAACACTATAAAAACTTATTCGATTCTTCCGGTCCAATCGTCAACCAGTGATTTTAGCGTGTAAACGGCGGATGGTCAAGGGACATCCAGGTACAGAACCTTCACCAGCTTCTATTAATGGTGAGAATTCACGCGAAAACCCTGGTTTTCCATGCCCTTGATGCCGCATCAGGCCGTATAGGTATCCTCGAACATACATTGCAGGAATTCCTCCGTGCTGATCCCGCCCAGATAGAACGGCAGGTCAAACCTCGCCAAGATTTTCCCCACATCTTCCGGATTATATCGAATATCTTTCAAAGCCGCTTCCAGGGAGCCCAGATCGGTCATACCCATAAAGTCGCCGGAGATCTTGCACTCCTGGAGCCGCCCATCCCTGACATTGACCTGGACCTCCAGCTTCCCGCTCGGGAAACGCCGGCTGTTCCGGTATTCAAAGGCTGGAGCACGGCCGATGTTCCAATCCCAGGACTGGTATTTTTCCTTCTGGATCTTCTCCACCTCCGCCAGCATCTCAGGCGTCAATTCAAAGCGTTCCAAGGGATCGTCCTCATCGAAAGCCGCCAGCAGGGCTTGCCAGAAAGCCTGGATATCTTCAAACTGCCCGGCCGGCAAATACTCTTTGATATTAGCCACCCGGCTCCGGATTGAAGTGACTCCTTTGGAAGCGACCTTGGCCGCATCCACCTGCAGGACGCTTTCCAGCGAATCCAGATTTGAATCATAGAGCAGCGTGCCGTGGTGCATCAGGCGCCCTTTTTGGATCCGCTGTGCTGTGCCGGAGATCTTTTTGCCATCCAAAAGGAGGTCGTTGCGGCCTCTGATCTCCGCCGGCACGCCAATCTTGTTGAGGGCTTTGACCATCGGCTCGGCATAGACGGAAATATGCAGCCGGTTCAAGCCTTCGATCGGATAAATGAAGGTGTAATTGAGGTTCCCCAGGTCATGAAAAACCGCGCCGCCCCCGGAAGGCCGGCGGATGATCTTCGTGCCCAGGGCGCGGGCCGCTTCGAGGTTGACCTCGTTTTCGGCATTCTGATATCGCCCAATGATGATCGCGTTGTCATTCTGCCAGAGCATCATGATTCGCTCAAACTGAACCAGCTCCTTCAAACAATATTCCTCCAGCGCCAGATTCCAGGTGGGGTCCGTGGAGTGCGTTTCGATGTAGATCATGCGATAAATATCCTTTGGTTAATCCATCCTTTAAGACGACAATAAACAATATCCTATTTTTACCCAATTAATCAAGACCCATCAGGATTTTCAAAAATGTTTGGGACCGGGCATATTATTTCATCGCGGTTAAAAAAACGCACTCATCGGACACTTGCTTTGAAGAGTGCGTTGCTGAGATCACCAAAAAATCGGAGGAAAAAACACATTGTCCCGACCTGAACAGTTAATGATCGAATAAATCATAATCGGACAGTAAGCCGTCATCCTTCAAAACTATTCCCGGATTTTCGATTTGAATGCCTTCCTGCTCATAGACCTGAAAGGTAGATGCCTTGAGCAGCTCGCTGCAAGCCTGGAACTTTTCCCCAATTCCTGATCAAGGGGCGAATCCTTAACAATATCCCGTTTGTTGATTTTGGAAATCCAATGCTTCAGCCGGTACAGTTTTTGCTCCATATCCTCCAATTCAATGAAGGTCAGGAGCCGGTTCTTGCTTGCTTCTTCCAGTTCACTCTGGAAAACCTCACATTGCTCAAAGACTTCCCGATAATCCTCTTCGCGATCCCGGCGAGCCTTTTCGATGATGGCCGCATCCGTCGCAGCATCAATCGATTTCAAGATGAAGTCGTCTGATAAGATCTCCTTTGCGTTTTGGCGGGAGGCTGTCAGCGAGGTCCCGCAAGGCACGCCTGTTTCAAACAAACGATCCATGGTAGCCCCCACCGCAACGTTTCAGAAAAATACGGGTTAAGCAAAAAGATAGTCATGTTCAACGTGTTTAACAATAAGGAATTAACCATGTCTAAAGTTGCTATTGTTACGGATTCAACCGCTTATCTGACGGACGATCTGGTCGCGGCTTACAACATCACCGTGGTGCCTCTGGTCGTGATCTGGGGCACTGAAACCAGGTTCGACAACGTGGATATCGGGCCCAAGGAATTCTACGAGCGCTTGTCCAAAGCCAAGACCATGCCCTCCACTTCGCAGCCCACCAATGTCGCCTTCGCAAAAGTCTATCAGAAGCTGCACGCCGAAGGTTATGAGATCCTCACAGTGGTGATCTCCGCAGCCCTTTCCGGCACGATAGATTCAGCCACTCAGGCCAAAGCGATGGTCCCTGATGCCGTTGTCGAAATTGTGGATTCCAAACTGACCTCGGTGCCCCTGGCCTATATGGCTTTGGCGGCTGCCCGGGCCGCCAAACGCGGCGCATCTCTGCGGGAATGCAAACAAATCGTCGAAGAGGTCCGCAATCACGCCCAAGTCTTTTTCGCTGTGGACACGCTGGAATTCCTCCATCGAGGCGGACGGATTGGCGGCGCCTCCCGTTTTTTGGGGACCGCCCTCAATCTGAAACCGATCCTCTACCTGCTGGACGGCAAAATCGAAGCGCTGGAACGGATTCGCACTTCCAAAAAGGCTCACGAGCGCCTGATCGAGCTGGTCGGAGAAAAAGTCTATGGCCAGGCCCCGATCAATATGATGGGCGTCGTCAGCGCCAATGCTGAAAACCAGGCCAGGCACCTCCTTGAGAAAATTGAAACCCGCTTTTCCCCCCGGGAGATCATGGTGTCCCAACTCAGCCCCGTGCTCGGCACCCACACCGGCCCCGGCACCGTCGGGGTGGCTTATGTCGCCGGCGTTGATCCGGAATTGCTCAAACTTGTCTGATTCCCATTCCCCTTTTTTACTGGTGACCTTGAAGAGGCTGTCTAAAATGGCAGCCTCTTTCTTTTTTAGCGGAAATCAGCCCCCATCGACCGCTGAATTTCGGATAAAATAGAAACCGAAGACCCTCACCCAGCAAAAGGATGGTTAGCATGGACCTCCCTCAGGACATCGGTATCAAAGTTCCAGACATTCTGCTCCCCAAAGCGAATATTGATCTTCATAAATGGGCCGTGATCGCCTGTGACCAGTTCACCTCAGAGCCGGAATATTGGCAAAAGGTGGATGAGATCGTCGGCGATTCCCCTTCGACCTACCACATGATCCTGCCGGAAGTCTACCTGGAAACCCCGGAAGAGCAGAAGCGGCTGGCCTCCACCCAGGAAGCCATGCGCCAATATCTGAAAAGCGGAATTTTCCAGTCCGTGAATGACCTGATCTATGTGCTGCGTGAGGTGGATGGCCGCTGCCGCAAGGGGCTGATGGTCTGCCTCGATCTGGAGCAATATGATTACAACAAGGGCGCCCAAACCCTGATCCGCGCCACCGAAGGCACCATCCTGGACCGGCTGCCTCCGCGCATCCGCATCCGGGAAGGCGCGCCACTGGAACTGCCCCATATCCTGGTCCTCTTTGATGACCCCAACGACACCGTTTTCGGCCCGTTGGATGAACAATCTATGGGCTTTAAGGAACTCTATGACTTTGACCTGATGCAGGGTAGCGGGCACCTGACCGGCTTCGCGATCAACAATGAGGACGTCCGGCAAAGCATCTTCAAAGCGCTGGCCGATCTGATTGACCCCGACACCTTTGCTGAAAAATACAACCTCATTCCGGGGCACCACCGCCCCCTGCTCTTCGCGATGGGCGATGGCAACCACTCCCTGGCGACCGCCAAAGCCATCTGGGAGCAGCTCAAACCCAAGGTCGGCCCAGACCACCCCGCCCGCTACGCCCTGGTGGAGATTGAGAACATCCACTGCCCGGCGTTGCATTTCGAGCCGATCCACCGCCTGCTCTTCGGCCTGAAGGCGGACCCGCTGGCGGAGATGGGGGCTTTCTGGGGCAATCGCCTGGTCATCACGCCCGCCGGGTCGGCCGAAGAAATGGTCACGGCTGTGGATGAGGCCGAAGCCGCCGGGCACCTGGTCGGCTGGGTGAATGCGGACGGATTCAAAGTGCTGGAAATCCGTAAACCGGAAGACAACCTCCCAGTCGGCACGCTCCAGCGTTTCCTGGATCAGTTCCTTGCAGAAGGCGGCGCTGAGAAGATTGACTATGTCCACGGCACCGACGTGCTGTTTGAAAAAGGCCCCCTGGCCGGCGACGCCGGGTTCTACGTGCCGGGGATAGATAAATCTGACCTGTTTAAGACGGTGATCCTCGATGGCGCCCTCCCCCGCAAGACCTTCTCGATGGGTGAAGCCCGCGACAAACGCTTCTACATGGAATGCCGGAAGATCCAGCCTTAATGCGCAAATTCCTCTTGTTGCTCGTGGTCGCGATTCTGAGTGCTTGTCGCCCGGTTGGGGGGACAAGCACTGTCATCATTCCCGCGACCGCGACAGAAACCCCCGCGCCAAGCGAGACCGCCCAACCCTCACCCAGCCCCACAGCGATCCCGCCCAGCCCGACCCCCACGGACGAACATTTTGCGGTTTGCTCCCCGCTGGAAGATGAGACCATCGACTCGCTGCCCTTGATCTTGGTGAATCCGCTGGTGACACCCAACGCCTGGGGCACCGATTTTGGCCACCCCGGGCTGGATTTCGCCTATTACCAGCGCGGCGAGCGGCTCTCGATCGAAGGGATCAAGGTCTATGCGATCCTGTCCGGCCTGGTGGCGCTCACGCTGGAAGATCATTATCCCTATGGCTATGCTGTGGTGATCGAAACGCCGCTTTCAGCCCTGCCCGAAAGCCTGGGCCAAACGCTGATGGCCGGGTACGAAGCCGTCCCGGAGGACCTGGAATACCAATACAACTGCCCAAACGTCCCCACCCCCACTGTGACGGGCGACTATTCGCTCTACCATCTCTACGCCCACCTGGGGTCTCCGCCTGTGTTCGCCACGGGCGATTCCATAACCTGCGGGCAGCTTTTGGGCACGGTCGGCAGCAGCGGCTGGTCCAGCAACCCCCACCTGCACCTCGAGACCCGCCTGGGGCCTTCCGGCCTGGAGATCCCCACCATGGCGCACTACCAGAGCAACGCCACCGTTGAGCAGTTGGGCAACTATTGTTTATGGCGCTCCAGCGGCTATTACCAAATCGTGGACCCGTATGTGGTCTTAGAAGCGCAGCCTTGACCCGGCTTGACACACTGAACATTTGTGCTAAAATAGTAGTGTGGCTGAGTTTCAGTCGGAACATTGAATTATTCTACGCAGGAATAAAAAGTTTACAAAAAGGATGGCGACATGGATGAGGCAAAGAAAACTGTTCTGGACAAAGCCCTGAAAGACATCACCAAGCGTTACGGCGAAGGGGCGATCATGCGGCTCGGTCAGGCCAAACACATGGCCGTGGACACGATCCCCACAGGCTCCCTCTCGCTGGATATTGCCCTGGGCGTCGGCGGCATCCCCCGCGCCCGGATCACCGAGATCTACGGGCCGGAATCATCCGGTAAGACCACCATCTGCCAGCACATCGTGGCGGAAGCCCAGAAACTGGGCGGCACGGCAGCCTTTATCGACATGGAACACGCCCTCGACCCCGCCTATGCCGCCCGCTGCGGCTTGAACGTTGATGAACTGCTGATTTCCCAGCCCGACACGGGCGAGCAAGCGTTGGAGATCACCGAGACCCTGGTGCGCTCCGGCGCAGTCGATATCGTCGTGGTCGATTCGGTCGCCGCTCTGGTGCCCCGCTCCGAGATCGAAGGCGACATGGGCGACCCAACGATGGGCACCCAGGCCCGCCTAATGTCCCAGGCGATGCGCAAGCTCTCCGGGGCAATCAACCAGACTCGCACGGCCGTGGTCTTCACCAACCAGCTCCGCCACAAGATCGGCGTGATGTTCGGCAACCCCGAGACCACCACCGGCGGCAACGCCCTCAAGTTCTACGCCTCGGTCCGCCTGGATGTCCGCCGGATCCAGTCCATCAAGGTCGGCGCAGAGATCATCGGCAACCGGGTCCGCGTTCGGGTGGTGAAAAACAAAGTCGCAGCCCCCTTCCGCACGGCCGAATTCGACATCATGTACAACGAAGGCATTTCTAAAGTCGGCGACATCCTCGATCTCGGTTCCAATCTCGATATCGTCGAGAAGCGCGGCTCCTGGTACTCCTACGGCGACATCCGCCTTGGGCAAGGTCGTGAGAACGCCAAAGAATATCTCCAGCAGGATCAAAAACTCGCGGACGAGATTGAAAAAGCTATCCGCGAGCAATCCATGGCCGGCGGCATCCCCAACCCCTGGACGGATGACGACGGCGATGGCGATTACGAAGATGAAGACGTTGTGATAGAAGACGAATAAACCTTCTTCCATCCACGAATAACCTATCCGGGACGGGCAAAAAATTGCCTGTCCCTTTTCTTTTCACAAAAAAAACACCCCTTTCATCTCATCATCAGAAAGGGGTGTTCATTTATTGAATAGGTGGGGTCAGGGTTTACGTCCCTTCCTCCCAGGAGTTCAGGTACTTCACCTGCTGGTCGGTGAGGGTATCAATCAAAATACCCATTGATTCGAGTTTTAACCGGGCTATTTCATTATCAATATCGAGTGGAACGCCGTAAACTTTCTTTTCAAGTGCTTTGGCATTCTTGACCATGTATTCGGCACTCAAAGCCTGGTTGGCAAAGGACATATCCATCACACTGGCGGGATGCCCTTCAGCAGCGGCCAAGTTGATCAAGCGACCTTCGCCCAGAATGTGGATCACCCGGCCATCAGGCAGTTCATAGGCGTCCACGAAGGGACGCACCAGCCGTTTTTCAACAGCCATCTCTGCCAGGGCAGGAATATTGATCTCAACATTGAAGTGACCGGAGTTGGCAACGATCGCACCGTCTTTCATCACTTCAAAGTGGTGCTTATCGACCACGTTGATATCGCCTGTCAGAGTGACGAAAATGTCGCCAATCGGGGCCGCTTCCAGCATCGGCATCACCCGGAAACCGTCCATGACCGCTTCCAACGCCTTCATGGGGTCCACCTCGGTGACGATCACGTTGGAACCCATCCCCCGGGCACGCATCGCCAGACCGCGAGCACACCAACCGTAACCGCAGACAACAAAATTCTTGCCAGCCAACAGGATGTTGGTTGCCCGAATGATCCCGTCAATCGTGGATTGACCGGTGCCATAACGGTTATCGAAGAAGTGTTTGGTCATGGCATCGTTCACCGCAATGACGGGGAAGGACAGCGCGCCATCGGCGGCCATCGCCCGCAGGCGGATCACGCCGGTGGTGGTCTCTTCGGTCCCACCGATCACCTCTTTGAGCTGGTCGCGCCGCTCTTTGTGGAGCGTGCTCACCAGGTCTGCGCCGTCATCCATGGTCACCTGGGGATGGTGGTCGAGGGCGGCATAGAGATGCTTGTAATAGGTTTTATTGTCCTCGCCCTTGATCGCGAAGACGGGGATCTCAAAATTGGAGACCAGGCAGGCCGCCACATCATCCTGCGTCGAGAGCGGGTTGGAAGCTACCAGCACCACATCCGCGCCGCCCGCCTGCAGCGTGCGCATCAGGTTAGCTGTCTCGGTGGTGACATGCAGACAAGCGGACATGCGGATGCCCTCAAAGGGGCGTTCTTTGGCAAAGCGATCGCGGATTGAGCGCAGAACGGGCATTTCCCGTTCGGCCCATTCGATCCGGCGTCGGCCGCCTTCGGCCAGGTCCATATTCTTGACATCGTACTTTTCCATTAAATCCTCCATAAAATTATTGGGGCGTTGCCGTGCAACGCAGCGTATTGATTACTCTGAGACAATTGCATCCAACGCGCCCTTGTCATCGAAGATGGTCCTGAAACGGGCGACAAAATCTTCGGTCAAATAACATTGAGATTGGGTCCCCTGCTCTTCCAGGCAATAAGTCGCCGCCAGCGCGCCCATCTGGGCGCAGAGCAGCAGGTCAAGGCCATGAACATAACCCTTGAGGAAACCGCCCCGGTAAGCATCGCCAACGCCGGTGGGGTCTACGATCTGATGCGGGGGCACCACGGGTACTTCACCCAGCAGCTGGCCGTGTTCATACACCCGGGAACCCTGCTCGCCCAGGGTGACGACGGCAAAATCCACCGCGCTGAGGAGTTCGTCCGCGGTCATCTCGCAATGTTTCTGGAGCAGCTCGAACTCATATTCGTTGGCGAAGAGGGCCTTTGCACCGAGGATGCCTTCCTTCAGACGCGCGCCATCCAGCCGCACGATCTGCTGGCTGGGGTCAAAGATGTAGGGAATGCCCAGTTCCTGACATTCCAGGGCATATTTTATCATCGCATCCGGGGCATTGGGCGAAATCACCACCAAGTCCTCCGGCGTCAGGCCGAGGTCCCTCATCGAGATCTGGGCAGCGTCGGCCATCGCGCCGGCATAGAATGTGGCGATCTGCGCGTTGGAAAGGTCCGTGTTCACAAAGAACGAAGCCGTGAACTTGCCCTGGATGATCCGGACGCCGGAGGTATCCACCCCGGCATTCTCCAGAGTCTCCCGGTAGTCCTTGAAATCCATCCCGGCGGTGGCCACCAGCTTCGGTTTCTCACACAGCAAACCCAGCGTATAAGCGATATTGGCCGCCACCCCGCCGGGCTGCTTGGTCATCTCATCCACCAGGAAGGAGAGACTGATCGAATCCAGATGTTCGGGCAGGATGTGGTCCTTAAAATAACCGGGAAAGGTCATCAAATAGTCATAGGCGATCGAGCCGGTTAGGTAAATGCTCATAAGGCGCCCTCAACTTCCAGAGCTGCCAACAGATTTTCTTTGAAAGGCGGTTTGATCACACCCTTTTCGGTCACCCAGCCAGAAAGCAGGCGGTTGGGGGTCACATCAAAGGCAAAGTTGCGGGCGGAGGCCTTCTCGGGCGTCACCCGGTGGCCCATCAGGCTCAGGGCCAAAACTTCTTCAGGGTCCCGCTCTTCAATCGGGATCAGATCGCCGCGCTCCAGTTCAAGGTCCACGGTCGAGATCGGGAAAACGGAATAGGCCGGGATGCCGTTGTCATAGGCGGCCAGGGCCAGCATGTAGCTGCCGATCTTGTTGGCCACATCGCCATTGGCGGCCACCCGGTCTGCGCCGAAAAACACTTTCTGCACCAGGCCCTTGCGCATCATCAGCCCAGATGCGCCGTCCGTGATAATGTCATATGGGATACCGTACTGCTCCAGCTCCCAGGCGGTCAGCCGGGCGCCCTGCAGCCTGGGGCGGGTTTCATCCACAAAGACGTGGATCTTCTTGCTCTGTTCGTGCGCCATTCGGATCACGCCCAGGGCGGTGCCCCAATCGACGGTTGCCAGCGCACCAGTATTGCAGTGATGCACGATGGTGTCGCCGTCCTCAATCAGCGCCGCGCCGTATTCGGCCATGCGCTTGTTGGTCGCCACATCCTTATCAGCCATCTCGCCGGCGAGCCGCACCAGTGCCTCCCGGATCTCATCCGGCGACCCTTCAACCGCCTGCGCGGCCTGCTGCATGCGCTTGACTGCCCAAAAGAGGTTGACGGCCGTCGGCCGGGCTTGGTTCAAGGCCTCACCCGCAGTCTGCAGGTCGGCCAGGAGAGCTTCCCGGGTGGTCGCCTTGGAGCGCACAGCGGCCAGGGCCATCCCATAAGCTGCAGCCACGCCAATCGCAGGGGCGCCGCGCACCACCATCACCCGGATTGCCTCGGCGATATCCTGATAGTTGTCATAGCTCAGGATCTTGAGTTCCTGAGGTAGAATCCGCTGGTCAATCATTTGCATGACCTGTTTTTCGTCGTCCCAGGTTATCGTTCTCATCAGCCTCTTTTCCCTTTTCGTGAAAAAACGCCCTTTTTGGGCGTCAACAGAAGGTGCGTTGAGATTTTACCATTGCTTGGCTGCTTCGTCAAAACATTGACACCGGCCCACTATTACATTATAAAACCTTATATGAAGAAACCCAAAACGCTTTACCTCATTGTCCTGATTATGACCCTCGCCGCCTGTGCCCAGCCCGCCCTCCCGCAGGGCACGTCCCTGCCAGAGGGCACCGAGGATGTGCTGACGACCATGGCGGAACCGACCGCCGTGCCCTCCCCCACGCCCACCCCAACGCCGCTCCAGCTGACGGATAAGGGAGATCAGGCGATCATCGCCGGTGATTACACCCGGGCGATCGAGATCTTCCAAAATGCGCTGGCCGGCAGCAGTGAGGACGCCGTGCGGGATAAAAGCAACCTTGGAATCGGCCAGGCCTACTATGAGCAGGAAAATTACGGTCCCGCCCTGGACCACCTGCGGCAGGCCGCCCTTTCCACCGACCCGGTGATCGCCGGCCGGGCCAATGTCCTGATGGCCCAGACCTACACCAGCCTCCAGCGCTACGATGAAGCCTTCCAGGCTTATGCCGCCTACCTGGCCCTCCGGCCAGGGCTGCTGGACTCCTACATCCACGAACAGATGGGCGATCTCTATCTGACGGTGAATAACCCCTTGCAGGCGATTGCCTCCTATCAGGAAGCTTACCGGACGGATCCCAACGGGGGCGCCGATGCCCTGGCGATCAAGATCGCGGCAGCCTACCAGCAAAGCGGCGACCCGGATACGGCATTAACGCTTTATCAGGATATTTACAACACCAGCGCCAGTGACTACACGAAGGCAGAGATGGACCTGCGGATCGGGCAGATCTACTACGAGCGCGGAAACTACGACCAGGCCTACGCCTATTTCCAGGATGCTGTCAACAACTACCCCCTGGCCTATGACGCCTATTCCGCCTTGGTCACGCTGGTCAACGACGACGTCCCCGTGGACGAATTCCAGCGCGGCTACATCAACTACAAGGTCGGAAACTACGCCCTGGCGGTCGAAGCCTTTGACCGCTTTTTAACGACTGCCTCGGAAGAAGCCATCGGCGCAGCCCTCTATTACAAAGGCCTGGCCATCCGGGATTTGCATGTTTCCACCGGCGACGGCCAATATGATGAGGCGATCCAGGTCTGGCGGGACCTGGCCAACAACCATGCGGCGAGCGCTTATGCCATTGATGCCTGGGAAGATATTGAATATACCCAGTGGGCCTACATGGATCAACCGCTGGAAGCAGCGGCGACTTCTCTGGATTACGTCTCCCGCTACCCCGCAGCGGCGGAATCGGCGGACTTCCTCTTCCTGGCTGGCCGCTCTTATGAGCGGGCAGGTGAATTAGCTCTCGCTTCCACCACCTGGCAGCGGATCGCCAATGAATTCCCCAATTCGGAGTATTCCTTCCTGGCCAATTACTTCGCCGGCATCATCACCGTCCGCCTGGGCGATTGGGCCGCCGCCCAAACGCTTTTCTCCCGGGCGCTCGTGCTCACCAGCGAACCCTCTGAGATCGCCGCGGCTTATCTCTGGATCGGCAAATGCCAGGAAGCGCAGGGCGATATCAGCGCCGCGCTGGATAGCTGGAAGCTGGCCCAGACTGCCGACCCCTTCGGCTATTACAGCATCCGGGCGGAAGATCTGCTGATCGGGCAGGAAGCCTTCACGCCGCCGGTCTCCTATGACCTCGACCCCGACCTGACCCCTTACCAGCCGGAAGCCGAGGAGTGGGTGCGCACCACCTTCGGGCTGCCCGCCGACACAAACCTGGAAAGCCCCGGCTTGCTCGCCAACGACGCCCGTTTCCAGCGCGGCCTGGAACTTTGGGCTTTGGGACTTTATCCCGAAGCCAAAGCCGAATTTGAATCCATCCGTCTGGAAGTGGCGGAAGACCCCGCCCAGACTTTCCGCCTGATCCCCGCCCTGGTGGATATCGGCCTCTACCGGTCCGCCCTGGTGGCCGCCAACAGCCTGCTCAAACTTGCCGGGTTGGAAAACGCCTCCGCGCTTGGGGCGCCCGAATTCTTCACCCGGGTCCGCTTCGGCGCCTACTATCTGGATTGGGTGCTGCCCGTCACGGCGGATAAGGATTTTGATCCCCTGCTCCTGCTTTCAATCATGCGCCAGGAAAGCCACTACGAAGGGTTCATCCAATCTTCCGCCAGCGCCCGCGGGCTGATGCAGATCATCCCCGCCACCGGGGATGAGTTGGCCGCCGAGTTGAACTGGCCGGAAAACTACACCACCGCCGATCTCTACCGGCCCTATGTCAGCATCGTTTTCGGCGCCACCTACCTGGCCCGCCAGCGCAATTACTTTGAAGGCGATCTCTATAACATGCTCGCGGCCTATAACGGCGGCCCGGGCAACACCCTGGTCTGGCAGGAACTCGCCGGCCCGGACCGGGACCTGTTCCTGGAGACCATCCGCATCCAGGAGACCCGTAATTACATCCGTCTGATCACCGAGAATTACTATGTTTATCGCTGGCTCTATGGCACGCTGGCGGAGCGCTAAATCGCCATCTTCAGAGTTAAACAAACAAGGGCTGTTGGATCGCAACAGCCCTTATGATTTAATTTTCTCAGTTTACAGCATCAAGCGCATCGGCTCTTCCAGATAACCGGCAAGCACCCGCATGAACTCGGCGGCTTCCGCGCCATCGGTCACCCGGTGGTCCGCGGAGATCGTCGCTTTCATCTGCGAACCCACTGCCAAAGCCCCATCCACCACCATCGGCACATCCTGCACCGCGCTCACGGCCAAAATCGCGGCCTCGGGCGGGTTGATGATCGCCGAGAAACTCTCGATGCCATACATCCCCAGATTGCTGATCGAGAAAGTGGAGCCTTCAATGTCCTCCGGCCGCACTTTGCCCTCCCGCGCCCGGCCCACCATCTCCCGGACCTCCCGGGCGATCAAGCGGATCGGCTTCTGGTCGGCATCCCTGCTGACCACGGTCAGCAGGCCGCCCTCCACGGCCACAGCCACGCCGATATTGACGTGCCCGTGGCGGATGATGTGCTTCTCATCCTGCAACGAGGCGTTCAGATTGGGGTACTGCCGCAGGGCCAGCGCCACCGCCTTGACCACAAAATCATTGACCGAGAGCTTGTCCGATTCCGGCAGCAAGGCGTTCAGTTCCTTGCGGAGCTGCATCAGCGCGCCGGTCCGGTAGGATCGGGTCAGGAAGAAATGCGGGAAGTTCTGGTTGGAATCCTGCATTCGCCGGCTGATCGCCTGGCGCAGACGGCTCAGGTCAACCACCTCGTCCTCCGGCACCTCGCCAAGGTTGAAGCTCGAGAGGGGCTGGGGGCTGCCACCGCCCTTTTGGGCGGCCTCGCCCTGGCCGGCCGGCTTTTGCGAAGCCAGATAGGCCTCGATATCCACCTTCACCACCCGCCCCTGCGGGCCGCTGCCCTCAACATTGGCGAGTTGGATATGATGCTCTTCGGCCATCTTGCGAGCCAGCGGAGAGGAACGAACGCCGCCCGCCGGCGTTTCACCGCTTTCCTGCTCGGGTTCCGGTGATTTCTCCGCAGGTTTAGGTTCCTCGGCTTTCGCCGCAGATTCGGGCTTTGCAGGTTTCTTGCTGGGTTTGCCGCCAGCCTGCTCCACCAGGGCGTCAATCTCTTCATCCGAGGGTTCTTCACCCTCAGCGGTGATCACGGCGATCGGCGTATTGACCGGCAGGTCCGCATCTTCGGCCGCCAGATGGCGGAACATGATGCCATCAAGGCTCGATTCAACCTCAACCGTGGCCTTATCCGTCTCAATTTCTGCAATCACATCGCCTTTGGCAACTTTGTCCCCCTCCGCTTTGACCCAGCGCACCAGGGTGCCTTCGGCCATATCAAATCCCAATTTGGGCATCGTAACAAGCTCAGCCATTTAAAACCTCCTTGGCGGCATGATAAATATCTTCCGTTTGGGGCAGCGCGAGTTGTTCCAGCTCCGCGTTATAGGGCAACGGCACTTCGGCCTGCGCCACCCGCTTGACCGGAGCATCCACATAGTCAAAAGCCAGCTCGTAGATCCGGGCGCTGACTTCCGCCCCAACCCCGTAGGATCGCCAGCCTTCTTCAACGATCACAGCCCGGTTGGTGCGTTTGAATGAGGCGATGACCGGGTCCATATCCAGCGGCCGCAGGGACCGCAGATCCACCACTTCGGCGTTGATCCCGTCCTCGGCCAGCATGTCCGCGGCCTTGAGCGCGGCGGGCACCATCTTGGAATAGGCCACAATCGTCACATCATCCCCTTCCCGCTGGACTTTGGACTTACCCAGCGGTTCGAGGTAATCCTCATCATCCGGCACTTCGCCCTTCATCTGGTAAAGCGTCGCATTTTCAATGAAGAGAACCGGGTCCTCACTGCGGATGGCGCTCTTCAGCAAGCCCTTGGCATCCGCCGGCGTGCCGGGGGACACCACCTTCAACCCGGGGAAATGGGCGAAGATCACATCGGGCGATTGCGAGTGCGTAGCGCCCAGCTGCCGTCCGCCGCCGCTGACCGCCCGGATGACCAATGGCAGGGTGAATTGACCGCCAAACATATAATGCAGCTTGGCCGCCTCGTTGACGATGTGGTCCATCGCCACAAAGGCGAAGTTGATCGTCATCAATTCCGCAACCGGCCGCAGACCTGTCATGGCCGCGCCGATCGCGCTGCCCACGATGGCAGCTTCTGCGATCGGTGTATCACGGACGCGCTTCTCGCCGAAATGGTCATAAAAGCCTTTGGTGACCGCATAGGTCCCGCCCCAAACGCCCACTTCTTCACCCTGGATGAAAACCCGTTCGTCGCGCTCCATCTCTTCCCAGAGCGCCTTCGAAATCGCTTCACGCATTGTCATTCTGGTCATCTTACTGTTCCTCACTTTCATGTTCCAAAGCGTAGCCGCGATATTCAACCGGGGTCGGCTCAACATAAATGTTCTCAAAAAGCGTTGATTTGTCCGGGTTCGGACTGGCCTCAGCGAATTTTTCAGCCTCATCCACGATCTGCAGAGCCTCATCGTCCAATTCGTCCAGCCCTTTGGCTGTGGCAATCTTGTTCTCAATCAAATACTTGCGATAGATCCCAATGGGGTCCTCTTCTTCCCACTTCTTTACTTCTGCCTTATCCCGGTAGCGTTCCGGGTCGCCCATCGAGTGGCCCCGATAGCGATAGGTCATAATTTCAAGTAAATAGGGACCGCCTTCCTTGCGGATCTTTTCCAGAACCCGCGCGACTTCTTGGCGGACCGCCATCACATCCATGCCTTCGATCCGCTCATTCGCCATCCCATAGCCTTCGGCTTTTTGCCGGATCTCGGAGACCGCCGAAGCCCGATCCACGGTCGTACCCATCCCATACTGGTTGTTCTCACACACCCAAAGCACGGGCAGATTCCACACCTTGCTCAGGTTCAGCCCCTCATGGAAAAAGCCGATATTGGTGGAGCCATCGCCAAACATGCAAATCGTCACCGCATCGTCATTGCCCTGATAGACATCACCGAGCGCCAGCCCGGCAGCCAGAGGAATGTGCGCGCCTACGATGGCATGCCCGCCCCAGAAATTTAGTTCGGTGTCAGCCATGTGCATCGACCCGCCCCGCCCCTTCGAGCAGCCATCCACCTTGCCCAACAGTTCCGCCATCACCGCCTTGGGATCAATCCCCGCGCTGATCGCCCAGCCGTGATCACGGTAAGCCGTGATCAGCCGGTCTTGCGGCTGCCGGACGGAAGAAATCCCCGCGCTGATGGCTTCCTGCCCGATATATAAATGTAAGAAACCGCCAATCTTGCCCAGCTGATAAAGCTCAGCAGCGCGTTCTTCCAGGCGGCGAATGATGACCATTTCTTTATACAGGTCAAGTGATTCCTTTTTTTCCATTCGCAAATTTCCCTTCATGGATCTATTTTTTTTCAAATTATTAGCATAGACATTATTTTATTTTATGTTCGACTAATTATACCATTTTAGTCTAGTTTTAATTCATAGATTTTTATTAAACCTACCCCTTTTTCCATTGCCCTGCAACCTTAAAGTAAAGGGGCCGCTCAATCGAGCAGCCCCTAAAATGGGTAACAGAAAACGGTCGAAACTAATCGTTCTTGATCTTGGCCTGAGCGGCAGCCAGGCGGGCCACCGGCACCCGGAAGGGCGAGCAGCTCACGTAATTGTTGCCAACCAGGTGGCAGAACTCGATGGAGCTGGGGTCACCGCCATGCTCACCGCAGATGCCCACCTCGAGCGAGGGGCGGACCTTGCGGCCTTCTTTGATCGCCATTTCCATCAGGCGGCCAACGCCATTGCGGTCCAGGACCTGGAAGGGGTTCTTGGGCAGAATGCCTTCATCCACGTAGGTGATCAGGAAGTTGCGTTCGGCATCGTCACGGCTGTAACCAAAGGTCATCTGGGTCAAGTCGTTGGTACCGAAGGAGTAGAACTCGGCCACTTCTGCGATCTCGGCGGAGGTCAGGGCAGCCCGGGGGATCTCGATCATCGTACCGAACTTATAGCTGAAGCTCACGCCCTTCTCTTCCATCACCTTCTTCGCGATGGATTCCAATTCGGGCTGGACTCTCTTCAGCTCGTTCACATGGCCGGTCAGCGGGATCATGATCTCAGGGTGCACATCAATGCCGTTCTTGGTGGCATCGCTGGCGGCCTCAAAGATCGCCCGCACCTGCATCCGCATGATGTCGGGGAAGACAATGCCCAGGCGGATACCGCGCAGGCCCATCATCGGGTTGCTCTCATGCAGTTTGGTGACCGCGGCCAGCATCTTTTCTTTCTCAGCCAGGCCCTGGGTCTCGCCCCTGGTCCGCATCTCGGTCACTTCCACCAGCAGGTCTTCCTGCGAGGGCAGGAACTCATGCAGTGGCGGGTCAATCAGGCGGATGATAACCGGGTAACCGTCCATCGCCTCGAACAGACCATAGAAGTCGGAACGCTGGGAGGGCAGCAGTTTATCAAGAGCAGCGAAATACAGCTTTGCGGCTTCTGCGTTGTCGAGTTTATCCTTGGCAGCCGCGAATTCAGCTTCAATTTCTTTGTGGACAGCATCGTTCATCATCTGACCATCCACCTTGCCGGTCTTCAGATAGTGCTCAAGCCGCCCAACATTGTTGAGCATCATCTGAGCATCCTCAGCATTCAGGATCATTTCCTGAACATAGGGCAGCCGTTCTTCTTCAAAGAACATGTGCTCGGTGCGGCAGAGGCCGATCCCCTTGGCGCCGAAGGTGCGGGCGCGGCGGGCATCCTTGGGGTAGTCCGCATTGGCCCAAACCTGCAAACGGGCAATGTCATCAGCCCAGGAGAGCAGAGTCATCAGTTCTTTTTGTTCTTCAATATTGGGGTTGGTGAGGTCAAGTTTGCCGATGAAGGCTTCGCCCGTCCCACCATCCAGAGAGATCCAATCACCTTCTTTGACGGTCACGCCATTGGAGGTCATCTCGCGTTTCTCGCTATCAATGCTCATCATCGAAGCGCCCACCACACAGGGCACACCAAACTGGCGGGCAACCACAGCGGCATGGGAGGTCGCGCCGCCTTCAGAAGTGAGAATACCCTTGGAGGCCAGCATACCGTGCACATCATCGGGCTTGGTGAAAGGCCGGATCATGATCACATCCTGGCCCTGGGAGACAGCCATCTTCTCAGAGGTGTCCGCATCGAAGTAGACCTGGCCCACAGCCGCGCCGGGGGAGGCGTTCACACCGGTGGCAAAGAGCTTGCCGGCTTCGCGGGCGGCCTGCATCGTGGCAGCATCAAACTGCGGGTGCAGCATCTGGTTGACCTGTTCGGGTTCCACCCGCATCACGGCGGTTTCCTTATCGATCAGGCCTTCGTCGGTCATATCCACGGCGATCTTGATCGCGGCTTGGGCGGTGCGCTTGCCGTTCCGGGTCTGGAGCATCCACAAGCGGCCTTTTTCGATCGTGAATTCAACATCCTGCATGTCGTTGTAGTGCTTTTCCAAGCGGGCAGCGATGTCCATAAACTGGTCATAGACTTCGGGGAGTTCTTCTTTCATTTGAATGATCGGCTTGGTGTTGCGAATGCCGGCCACAACATCTTCACCCTGCGCATTGAGCAGGTATTCACCGAAGACTTTCTTCTCACCGGTCTGGGGATCACGGGTGAAGGCAACGCCTGTGCCGGAGTCCCAGCCCATGTTACCGAAGACCATGGTCACGATGTTGACAGCGGTGCCCAGGTCATCAGGGATGTTGGCGCGGCGGCGGTAATCGATGGCGCGCTTGGCATTCCAGGAATTGAAGACGGCTTTGGTGGCCAGTTCGAGCTGTTTGACGGGGTCCTGCGGGAAGTCGAAGCCCTTGGCTTTCTTCACCACGGCTTTGAACTTCTCGGTGAGTTCCTTCAGGTCCTCAGCGGAGAGGTCTGTGTCGCTCGCGGCGCCCTTGGCGTCTTTGAAGCTATCCAAAACTTCTTCAAAAGCTTCATCTGAAATCTCGAGAACGACGGAGCCGAACATCTGGATCAACCGGCGGTACGAGTCGTAAACAAAGCGCTCATTCTCGGTCAATGCGATCATGCCTTTGGCGGTTTCATCGTTCAGGCCGATGTTCAAAACAGTATCCATCATGCCGGGCATGGACATCTTGGCGCCGGAACGGCAGGAAACCAACAAAGGATTGGCGGGGTCGCCAAATTTCTTGCCGGTCTGTCCTTCAACGACCTTCAACGCGGCCAGGGCCTGATCCCACATATTCTCGGGGAACGAGAGGTCATCCTGGTAAGCGATACAAGCTTCGGTGGTGATGGTGAAGCCGGGGGGGACGGGAACGCCAATCCGGGTCATCTCGGCCAGGTTTGCACCTTTGCCACCAAGAAGGCCGCGGACGCCATCCCAACTTCCAGCGTATTTTTCAGCCTGCTCAACTTCGTTGAACAAATAAACCCATTTCTTATCTGACATGCTTCCTCCTAAATAATGAATCGTCACCTTAAAACGCATCGAGCGTAATTTTACCTTCAAACACATAATTCTACCATAGAGGTGGGGATTCCCTGAAATGACTGCCCAGCAATATCAAGAAAAAGGCGGCTCAAGTTAAATGAGCCGCCCCTGTTTCCAAGCCCGAACCTTACCAGCCGCCTCCCACCGGAGAAGTTCGCTGGTGGATAGCGCTATTGCAGCACTGTGAGGAATGCCGCCATAAATTCCTGCGGTTTTTCCACATAAGGGGTATGCGCAGTATCCGCTATGACCACCTCGCGATATTCACCCCCCTGGGCCTGATATTGCTCCAGGATGTCTCGGGTCTGGCTGACCATCGGCTGGGGAGGGTAAATCTCCGCTCCGGGCCATCCGGGGATCAGCCCCAGCTCTCCCAGGGTGCCGATATCGAAGAACGAATGGTCAGAAACGATCTGGTCGGCTTCCCCGCGGATCCAAAGGATGGCTGGCTTGGGTGTGACCGCGATGAACCTTTCAACGCTATCCCCAACATATTTTGGCGAGAGTGCATTGATGGGGCCAAACTTGCCGGGAGCGGCATTTGGCCAGTTGTCGGAGGGGACAAAATCTCCCGGATATTTTTCCGGACCGACCTTTTCGGTCAGAAGTGAAGAAAGGAGGTCTTCTTCCCGTTCAGGGATAAAGGGCGGTTTCCAGTAAAAGCTGTTCATCACCACCCGGGGCGAAGCTTGAGGGTTATCCGTTGAACGGTCGCCCTCGCCAATCAGCTTTGCAAAATCAGCATTGACGATCCCGCCACCTGAACCCGCACAATCCTCATAGCAGGGTTGGCCGTCAACACCCTTGCAGCCCCCAAAGCCATAGGGCGATCCGGGATTGACCAAAGTGGCGCTCAAAATCTGCTCTGGGATGGCCGTTAATAGGCCCATCGCCAACGTCCCACCCATCGAGTGACCGATGATGTGCAGTTTCTCAACCTCCAAAACGTCCAGCAAAGCCACCAGGTCATCAATCCAGTCGCCCATGCCGCGGGTGGCATCAATCAATAGATCTTCTGTGTCGCCATAGCCGCGCAGGTCCGGTGCAATCGCCCGGAAACGTTCCGGCAGCATCAGCATTATCTCTTCCCAGTAAGTCGCAGAGGAAGCATTGCCATGCAGGAAAAGCACCGGAACGCCGTCCTCCGGCCCATGAAACAGTGCGTGCGTCTTAATCCGGGGCGTAGCCACCATTCGTGAGACGATTCCCGGTAAAGTTGGAACAGTTGACATATTAAACTCCTTTTTAAATGGCGTATCTGTGGATCTGGATTTGTTTTTAAGGTTGGCTTTAAGTTAAGATTTAGACATAAACCCCTGCTTTTCTCATAATAGATCATCAACTCTCGTGACCTTTAACACCGTTAATTCATTATATCCAATCGCCTGGCTAAATTCAAAAAAAAAGATGGCCGAATTGGAAATCAATCCCTGCTCAGGATGGCATTGAGCAAGCACGATAATATAATCAGAGTGAAAGGGTCAGCGGAACCCTGACCGGATCAATGACCCCTTCGAATCAACCCGCGTCCTCAAGGTTGGCCTGCGAGCAGAAGCGGCCGCCAGGCGGTGCCCCTTGGGGAACAATCAGATGGATAGGCAGAATACTATGGCAAAACGTTCCACCATGATCCTGTTCGGTTTATTGCTGGCCCTGATGGCGGCCTGTGCCCCCCGGCAGACAGCCGCGCTGCCAGGCTCGACCCCCACCCAGCTTAGCCCAAACACCCTCCTGCCCACCCCGGCGGCTGAGTCGACGCCCGCGCCAACACTGTCCCCTTCCGATGGCCCCTTGCTGCTGATCCAGACGGACAATGGCGCCTATGAGATCATCGACTTCGCCTCGGGCCAGCGGTATCCCGTCAGCCTGCCTGATGTTGGCCAGCGGATTGGGCTGGCCGGCGCCCTCTCATCCAGCAGAACCCTGTTGAAACTCCCCACCCAGAATGGACAGGTTCAGTTATTCGATCTGTTCACCGGTTCAATCCAGACCGTCGCTCTTCCCGCCGAAGGTGTGTTTGACGCCGGCCAGACTGCCGCGCTGGCCCAGACCGCCCTGCCCGATCTGGCCCTCACGGAGGAAGCCGCCCTTTCCGCGGTGCAAGCCTCTTTTGAAGAGTCCCTATCGCAGGTGATCTGGGGCTTGGATGACGACCACCTTTTGGCCGTTATTCCAGGCTCGCCCACCAGCACGCAGCTTGCCTCCATCGAGATCGCCTCTGGTGAGGTAGAAACGCTCGAAACGCTGCCCGGGTTGGTCGAAAAAGTGTCCCTTTATGGCAACCTGGTCTTATTGAAAAAAGGCTATATTTCAGAACCCGGATACTGGCAGGACGATCAGTACGCTGTTCTCAATTTGACCACCGGCGAACAGCAAACGATTGACCTGCCGGAGAATGCCCTCAACCCGATTCTGGCCTGGTACGATCCTGCAACCCTCAGCATCATTCACCAATCCCAACCCGTTGGCGGGGTAAACTTCTCTTTACTGAACCTTGCTGAGATGACGACCCAGCTTGTCATTGATGGACAATTTTCCTCCGTTCAGCCCTTTCAACAAGGCCTGCTGGTTTTTAGGCCGGAGTCGGAAAGCACCCGCACCGTTGTTGAGCGGAGAGATCTGTCCGGTGAATTGATCCAGGAAAGCGTCCTCCCCGAACAATGCACGCTCAACCTGATCGTGCGAGACAAGATCATCCTGAACTGCGAAACGGAAAGCCTGCTGATGAACCCCGAATTGGAAACCGCGCCCTTCAGCGGGCCGATCTTCCTGCTCTCCGGCTCGCCGGACGGCGCAAGCTGGGTCCGGGTTGAACGCTCCGGGCAGACCAGTCTGCTGGATTCTTCCCTGGCCGACCCTCAGCCCATCGAACTGCAAGGCGCAGCGCTGGAAGTCCGCTGGCTGCCCGATGGCACCGGGTTCCTCTACCGCACTCTGGGCAAGCTTTTTCTCTTCGACCTGGAAACAAACGAAAGCGCTTTGCTGCTGGAATCCGATCTGCTAGGTGACTACGCGAATCTAAATGCGGTCTGGATCGATGCTGCGGAATAGGCAGGGCAAAACCCACAATTCTCCCTTCAAGCGAATCCTGTATAATTGTTGACACATCCAATTCTCTTCCCGAGGTGACTATGAAGATCCTCATCTTAGGCGGCAAGCGTTTCCTGGGGATCGCCCTGGTGGAGGCGATGTTGAAAGCCGGCCACACACCCACCCTCTTCAACCGCGGGATCACCAACCCCGACCTTTTCCCGGCGGTCAAAAACTTGATCGGCGACCGGGAAAAAGACCTCAGCGCCCTCAAACGTCGCAAATGGGATGCGGTGATTGATACCAGCGGGTTCCTGCCGACAGTGGTCAAAGAATCGGCCAGAATGCTGTCGAACAAATGCGAGACCTACGTCTTTATCTCCACAATTTCCGTTTACCGGGACTATAAACGCCCAAATATTGATGAAAATTACCCCCTGGCTGAGCTGGAAGATCCCAATGATGAAGACCCAAGCGGCCCGGCTTATGGCGCGCTCAAAGCGCTTTGCGAATATGAAATCCAGCAGAACTTCAAAGGCAACCTGGCCGTCGTGCGGCCGGGGATCATCGTCGGCCCCAATGATCCCACCGACCGCTTCACCTACTGGCCCTGGCGCGTCGCCCAGGGCGGCAAGGTGCTGACGCCCGGCCCGCCCAGTGCGGACCTGCAATTCATCGATGTCCGCGATCTGGCGGATTTCATTCTCAAGCTGATCGAACAAAAGGCCAGCGGGGTTTACAATGCCGTTGGCCCCCGAAATCCGGCGAACTTTGGCTCTCTACTGGTCGCCTGCCGCGAGGCGGCCGGGTCCGATGCCAGTTTCGTCTGGGTGGATGAACGTTTCCTGCTTGAGGAGGGTGTCACGCCTTGGGTGGACCTCCCCCTCTGGCTGCCAAATACCGACCCCACCATCACGGGCTTCAACAATATCAACAACAGCAAAGCCGTCAAAGCCGGTCTGAATTTCAGGCCGCTTTCAGAGACGGTGACGGATACCCTGAATTGGGTCAAGTCCCGGCCGCCCGTCCCCCAACTGAAACGCGGCCTGGACCCTCAAAGGGAAGCTGAATTGCTGAAAAAGTATGAAAAACTGCTAAGGAACGAATCGTAGCCCCAAAATTAGAAGCGGTTCCAGTGGACACGCCGGGGGTCATATTGCGTTCTGGCGGGCTTCTCTTCCGCCGGATACCCCACATAGATCACATTGAGGGGCACGATCTGACCTGGCAGGCCCAGCACTTTCGCGATCCTTTTCTTGAGATTTTGGATCGGATGGACGCCCAGCCAGACCGTTCCCAGACCCAATTCCACCGCGGCCAGCAAGATGTTCTCGGAGGCAGCGCTGCAATCCTGTACCCAGAACTCACTGATCGGATTTTTAAGCCGGGAGGTATTCCCACAAACCACGATCGCTGCGGGGGCATTGTATTTCCCCAAGAGCATGACCGACCGGATTTCCGCCATCACCTCCGGGTCATCCACCACCACGAACTCCCAGGGCTTGCGGTTTGTGGCTGAGGGCGCCGCCATTGCCGCCCGCAGCAACTGTTCCAGTTTTTCCTTTTCAACCGGCCGGTCCTGATATTTGCGGATGCTGCGCCGGGCGAAGATCGTTTCAAGGGCCATTTCACTCTCTAGATTTTGATTTCACTTATTTTTTACTAAGGTCCAAAGCTCTTGGCGAGCTGCATCAGATACCGCCAGCCTTGGCCATCTGCTGGACGAAATCGCTCAGCGCCCGCCCCAGGACCTCCGCCTGCTCGACCATCGGCATGTGCCCTGCGGCCGGAATCCCTCGGAAGATCCCCTGGCGCAAGCCCTCCGCCATTGTTTGCGCATCGGAAAAAGGCACGATCTGATCCTCCTCCCCCGCTGCAATCATAACCGGCAAATCGAGTTCTTTCAGGAAAGTTGTCCGGTCCGGCCGCTCGGCCATCCCAAGGGCAGCGCCGATGATCCCCCGTGGCTTCGTTTGCAAAATCTGCTCCCGCGCCAGTTTGACCACCGCTGGATCCCGGCTCAGGCGCGGCGCCAAGGAATCCGCCAGTACAACTGCGCCCCTTTTCAGCACGTCCTCCGCCAGGCGGTAACGCCCCGACCGCGCCGCCGGCGAATCAGCATCAGCCCGGGAGGCGATCAGTCCCAAACCCGCCAGGCGGTTCGGATAGCGCGCGGCAAAGGCCAGGCTGATATACCCGCCCATGGAATGGCCGCAGACCGCTGCTTTCTCAACGCCGAGCTGATCCAGCAGCCCTGCCAGATCAGCGGCCAGCAGGTCCATCGAATAGACCCCGGCCGGCGCGTCACTCTCACCGTGGCCGCGCACGTCCGGCAGGATAACCCGGGCAGCGGGCAAATAAGCGGATGCCATCTCAGACCAGATCGAACGGTTCAGGCCGAACCCGTGGATCAAAACCAGGGGCGTCCCGGACTCGCCCACCAGATCGCAGGCAAGGGTGGTCCCGTTAATTCGGTATTTCATTTCAGTTTCCTTTGTTGTGCTTTTTCAGTCTTTGAGCGATGAAAGCCCGCGCCCCCGCCAGGTCCCGCACCTCATCCGCGGCCTGCGCCTCGCGCAGGTCAGCGAGCAATTCGCCGATCAAGGCGCCGGGGGCCAAGCCAAATTCCCGCTGAAGCGCGTTCCCATCCAGCAGCAGCTCCGGCGCGATCAAGTCATCCTGCTCCTGCCACCAGGCCTGCAGGACCCGCGCGGCGGTCCCCACGGAACGGCCCCAGATCTCCCGACTCAGTTCCGGGCCATAGGTGGCACGGGTATCCGCCAAATAGAGCAGAGCAATGGCCACCCCCACCTCTCCTGCCTCCTGGAAAAAGTGATAGATTTTCTTCCGGTCGGGTCCGCCATCCAGCCGGGCCAGCGGCAGCAGGCGCATGTGGTAACGCACGAGCGTGCTGAGCCATTTCGCCTCCGCGTTGCTCAGGGCCAGTCTTCTCGCCAGGTCCCAAACCATTTCCGCCCCCTCCCGGTCGTGTCCATAATAATGCAGACGGCCATCCGCCCCTGCGGAAAGAGTCGCGGGTTTGGCAAGGTCATGGAACAATGCGCCTAAGAGCAATAAACTCCGAATGGAGCGGCCGGGCGTGATCTCGCCCGTCATCCAGGCCCGGAGCTGGCCCTGGAAAGGTCTGAGCGCGTCAAAAGCCTCCCCCAGCCACCAGGGGGACTCGCTCGCCAGGCTGTTTTCTTCCAAAGTATTGAGGATCTGCTGGCAGGTTTGGACTACCTGCAAGGTGTGTTCCAGCAGGGGGTAATGATGCGGCGGTGAGGCGAGGACCGTCAACTGATCTTCCAGCGGCGGCGCCAGGGACTTCAGCAGGCCAAAGGTCTGGCATTCCCGCAGCCCGCGGGCGGGGTCTGGCCCTGCCAAAATGCGAAAGAGTTCATCCCGCTGGCGTTCCACGGTCGCCTTTGAGAGGCTGAACGCGGCCGCCCGGATCCGTTCCGGCGTGCCCGGCGCGTAATCCAGGCCAAACTGAATCGCCAGCCGGACCGCCCGCAGCGCGCGGACCGGGTCATCCAACAGCGATTGGTCGCTGCAAACCCGGAGCAGGCGTTTTTCCAGGTCCGCCTCTCCGCCCAGCGGGTCAATGATCGCTTCCGGCTGGGCCAGGTCAATCGCCAGCGCGTTGATGGTGAAATCCCGGTGGCGCAAATCGTCTTCCAGGTCCGCGCCGGTGAACTGCACAAAATCGAGATTGAATTCCCGGCCGTCCGGCAGGCGGTGGATCACTCGGGTGGTATGCCGGTCGTCATCCAAAACAAAAAAATCGGCCTTCAGCAAACGGGCGACCTGCCGGGTCAGGCGGACCGGGCTTGCCCCCAGGGTGAAGTCGAGGTCGTGCAGTTCCCGTCCCAGGAGTAAATCCCGCACCGCACCCCCCACCAGGTAGACCTGCTGGCCGGGTTCGCGCGCATCCTGCACGGCGCTCAGGATCGGCGCGGTCAGGGGATCAGTCCAAAGCCTCATATTTTTCCAAATCAACCACGCCGATGAAGGGCAGGTTGCGATAGAACTCATCCATATCCAGCCCGTAGCCGAACACAAATTTATCCGCAATCTCAAACCCGCAATATTTGATCGGCACATCCACCTCACGGCGGGAAGCCTTGTTGAGCAGGGTGCAGATCTCCAGACTGGCGGGGTTGCGCGTGCGCAGCATTTCAATCACGGAAGAGAGTGTATGCCCGCTGTCGATAATATCTTCCACGAGCAGGACATGCTTGCCAGCAATGGACGTGGTCAGGTCCAGGTTGATCCGCACCTGGCCGTTGGATTCGCGCGCCCCCGCGCCATAGGAAGAAACGCCCATGAAATCAATCGCAACCGGCGGTTCGAGGCAGCGGATCAGGTCCGTCAGGAACATCACGCCCCCTCGCAGGATGCAAATCGCCATGATCTCCTTGCCGGCATAGTCCCGGCTGATCTCCGCGCCCAACTCAGCGATCCGCTGTTTGAGTTGATCCTCGGGGATCAATACCTCCGCTAAAAAGGAATGATAATCTTTCATCGCAATCCGTCCTTTATTCACGGGGAACCTCATGGTGCCTGCGGCAGCGCGCTTCATACATTTCCTGCGCTCCCACCACGACAATCGGATCATCATAGCGGGCGGGTTCGCCA
This sequence comes from Anaerolineaceae bacterium, assembly GCA_011620555.1. Taxonomy (GTDB): domain Bacteria; phylum Chloroflexota; class Anaerolineae; order Anaerolineales; family Anaerolineaceae; genus Brevifilum. The sequence continues at coordinate 86,660 of WOYY01000058.1, forward strand.
TTGACCAGCCGCTGGGTCCGGGTGGCATCCTCGCCGCAGACCATGCAGATCGCCCGGAGCTTGTCCACTTTCTCCGCCCGGGCCATCAACTCCGGCATACAGCCAAAGGGTTCGCCCCGGAAATCCGTATCCAATCCGGTCGCGATCACCCGCAGGCCGCGGTTGGCGAGATCTTCCACCACATCCACCACGCCGTCATCAAAGAATTGGGCTTCATCCACGCCGATCACCGTGGCTTCGGGGTCCAGTTTTTCAAGAATCTCCGCGGACGAAGCCACCGGAAAGGCATCCACATCCAGACCGGAGTGCGAAGTGACCTTCATGTGGTCATAGCGGTTATCAATTACCGGTTTAAAGACCTGAACCTTTTGTTTGGCGATCCGCGCCCTGCGCAGCCGGCGGATCAATTCCTCCGTCTTGCCGCAGAACATTGAACCACAGATGACCTCCAATGACCCAACAGTATGTTGCATAAGACCGCTCCCTATGGATAAAAATGACAGGCAGATGAAATTTCATCTGCCTGTTAAGTTTACCATTTTTCAATTCTGAAAATCGACTAGACGGTGATCTCTTCCGCCGCATCCGGGATCTTGTACCCCAGAGTGCGCAGGGCCTTCTTGAGGTCGATCAGGGATTTGCGGCCAAAACCGCTGACATCCAGCATGGCTTGTTCGCCGCCTTCCAGGCGCTCCAGAACGTCGCCGACCTTGCTCATGCCGGCTTCGGCCAGGACCTTTTCAACCCGGGTGCCCAGACCAAGCTCTTCGATCGGGCGATCGGGGGAAACTTTTTCGTCTTCCTTGGCCTTTTGATCTTGCAGGTAATCCTTGCGAGCCTGCAGCCGTTTGTAGAAGCGATCCACCTGACCTTCGCGGTCCAGGATGCGCTGTTGCTGGCCGGTGTAGAAGGGATGGCAGTTGGAGCAAACCTCGGTGCGGATTTCTTTTTGGGTCGACCCGGTCGTCCAGGTGTTGCCGCAGGAACCGCAGATCACCACCGCATCAGGATAGTATTGGGGATGAATATCTTTCTTCATAATATCGTCTCAATCCTTTCAAAAAGTGAATACGCGTCATTCATCCTCAGGGAGTGTGACAACGTGGACCTTTTTGCGGCCGCCGGGCATGGTCTCAAAATGGACCAGACCGCTGGTCGTTGCAAAAAGGGTGTGATCCTTGCCCATGCCAACGTTCCAGCCGGGATGGATCTTGGTGCCGCGCTGGCGGACAATAATATTGCCGCTGATCACGTATTCACCACCAAATTTCTTAATACCAAGTCGTTGCGACTGGCTGTCACGACCGTTTCGTGAAGAACCGCCACCTTTTTTATGTGCCATTATTCTTACTCCGTTTCAATCGATTCGATCAGCAGCCGGGTGTATTGCTGACGGTGACCCGTTTTAACGCGATAGCGCTGTTTCGGGCGATACTTGAAGACCAGGATCTTGCGACCCTTGAAATGGTTGAGGATTGTTGCCTGGACTTTGGCACCTTTGACCAGCGGGGTGCCAACGGTGACCTGATCGCCATCAACTGACAGAAGGACATCTTCCAGGGTTATGGCCTCTCCCTCCTCATTCGGCAAACGATCAACGTCGATCGTCTCACCTTCAGCAGCACGATATTGCTTGCCGCCTTGTTCGACAATAACAAATTTCATTTTTATCACTCCAATCTTCACTTAACCAACCTCGCTCGCGTGTCACCGCCAGGGGCCGGGAAAGTTGGGGTTACGCAATATTACCCCAGCTCAAACTGCTCGCCGGGGCAAGGAACATCATTATAATGTCTTCGGCAAGGGATGTCAACTGCTTTTGACGGACTGCTTTTGACGGACTGATTCGATCAAGCCTGTCTTCAACCCTCAGCGTAAGCCCACCATTCAGTTCTGAAAGTGTTATAATGCAGGTAATTGATAACGAATGACCCATTTAAATGAAACGTCTTACCTTATAAATATCCTTTTATCACCCTTTCCCCCAAATCAGACATTTCCCATCTGAATGATTATAGTACGCCCAAATTCACTTGCTTTTAAAACCTAATTACGCTATACTTTAGGCAACTAGTGGTTAAAAGTGGAGCAAAGTGGGACGCAGTGGAGCGCCGGAAGATCCGGCGCACCATTCGTAATAGGAGCTGTAGAACAGATGTTCCTGGGATATTATGAGCATAACATAGATGAGAAAGGGCGGATCACCATCCCCGCAGAATACCGCGAGGAACTCGGCGACCGCGTCGTCATCACCCAGGGCTATGACGGAAACCTGCAGGCTCTCCCTCTGGAGCTGTACAAGTTGTTGGCTGAACGCATCCGCGGCATCAGCATCCTCGACCCGAACAGCCGCAGGCTCCGCAGGATCTTCTTTTCTTATGCAAAGGAGATTGAATTCGACAAAGCCGGTCGTGTTTTACTACCTGCCTTTCTGCGAGAGACTGCAAATCTCAAGGAAACGGCTGTTCTGGTTGGCAATGGGGAGTATTTTGAACTTTGGTCACCAGAAAACTGGCAGATTCAGCAGACGTCGCTGAATGATGTCGAAGCGAATGAGCAACGGTTTGGCCCCCTGGATTTAACTACCCTACCGTGAACGCGTCAGAACATGGCGGAGGAACAGTCGCCAGTCCCCCTGGCGATCAATTTCCCCACCAACCAGTTCTTTACCAAGAAGTCCTGAATGCATTAGCGCCGCGGTCCGGAAGTTCCTATCTGGATGGGACGGTTGGCGCCGGCGGGCATGCTGAAGGCATTCTCCTGGCTTCAGCACCCCAGGGCAGGTTGCTCGGTCTTGACCTGGATCCGGAAGCGCTGGCGATCTCTCGTCAGCGTCTTTTCGCTTTTCAGGGCCGGGTTGTCATTCGTCAGGCGTCCTACCGGGATGCATCCACTGTTCTCCAGGAAATCGGATGGGGGTCAGTGGATGGAATCCTTCTGGATCTCGGCGTATCATCGATGCAAGTCGACCGGCCGGAACGCGGTTTTTCGTTCCGGGAATCGGGTCCTTTGGATATGCGCTTCAATCCTGCCAGCGGCGCCACCGCCGCGGACCTGGTCAACCTGCTGGATGAGAAATCCCTCGCCGACCTGATCTACGAATTCGGCGAAGAGCGCTATTCCAGGCGAATTGCCCGGGCGATCGTCGCCGCCAGACCCTTCCAGACGACCGGAAAGCTGGCCGAAGTGATCGAGAAGGCGGTGCCCGGTGGATATGACCCCCATATCCATCCTGCCACCCGGACCTTCCAGGCCCTGCGGATCGCCACCAACCAGGAGCTGGAAACGATCTCAGAAGCCCTGCCGGCGCTGACAAACTCTCTAGCCCCGGGCGGAAGGATTGCCATCATCAGCTTCCATTCGCTTGAAGACCGCCTGGTCAAGCAGTTCTTCAGACAGGAAAGCAGGGATTGCATCTGCCCTCCCGAGCAGCCGGTCTGCACCTGCGAACACACCGCGACCCTCAAAGTGCTGACCCGCAAGCCGATCGTCGCCTCAGAGCAGGAGATTAATGTTAACCCCCGGTCTCGGAGCGCTAAACTCCGAGTTGCCGAGAAAATTAAATAGTTGGAAGTATTAAGATGAAAAAGCGCCTCTTACAAGCCTATAAGCAAGCCCCCTGGCGAGTCCAACTGCAATGGATTGGCCTGTTTCTGCTTGCTGTGGTCGTGGTCGCCACGGTCACGGGCCTGTATCTCAACATCAACGCCAAAGCGGCGGCGGCCGGCCGCAATGTGCAATGGCTGGAGAGCGACATCGAAGATATCACCGCCGAGATCTCCGACCTCACCACCAAGCTGGCCAAGGCGCAATCCACTGATAAAATGATGGCTCGGGCCGAAGAGCTGGGTTTTCACCTGCTCGACCCCGAAACAGCCGTTTATATTGAAGTCCCCGGCTTCAATCCCGATGCGGAAGTCGTTCTGGCCCCCCCGCGGTCGAAGGTCATCATTGATACGCCTATCGTGCAGGATTCTTACAAATCCTCCCTCTGGGATTGGTTCGTGAAGAATATCTGGCAGGTCAGCGACGGCGCGGAAGGGGAACTGAGATGAAACCTCCCTTCTACACCCGTTACCTGGCCCTGATGGTGATCTGCGCCATCCTCGGCGCTGGAATTGTTATCCAGATGATCCGGATCAATTACAGCAACAGCGCCCAGGAGCTGATCGCCAAATCTGAGAATTATCAGGGCGTCAACGAGACCATCTACCCTCCCCGCGGCACGATCTATGACCGCACCGGGCACGTGCTGGCGACCAACCAAATCGCCTACGAAGTGGGCATCGACCTGAAATTCGTCACCGACCCCGAATCGATCGCATTCTCCGCGGCCAGCCTGCTGGACCTGAACTACGCGGATGTCTTTGCCCAGGCCAGCACACCTCAAAGCGGGGAGGACGAGAACCGTTACTTCGTCCTCGCGAGCTATGTGGATGAAGAAAAGATCGCGGAGCTGCAGGCGCTGAAAGAAAATTACGCCGACCGCCGCGCCGAACAGGGCACATCCACCCCCAGTCTGAGCGGCCTGGTTTGGACAAGCATGGAACAGCGGGCCTACCCCGAAGGGAAGCTGGCCGCCAACGTGCTTGGATTTTACAACTACTTCTCCCGGGAATCGGCTCAGGGCGTCTATGGCGTTGAAGAAACCTATAACCGCTTGCTGACCGGCCAGCCGGAGAATGTCTTCATGTCCAATGACCCCTATCTGGTGGAAGCGCTGCCAGAGATTGACACCGGCGCCAGCCTGATCCTGACCATCGACCGCGAAATTCAGGCGATGGTTGAAGAGGAACTGGCGGATGCGATCGACTGGTCCGGCGCCGAAGGCGGCACGATCATCGTCTACGATCCCGAAACCGGCGAGATCCCGGCAATGGCCAGCACACCAACTTTTGACCCCAACCAATATTGGACCTACGACGAGACCTTCCCCAACCCCACCCCTTATAACAAGGCGATCGGGGCTGCCTATGAACCGGGTTCCGTCTTCAAAGTCATCACCATGGCGGCCGCCCTTGATAGCGGCGCCGTGGAACCGACAACCACCTATGAAGACACCTACGGCGTCTTCTGGGTGGAAAACACCTGGCCGATCTACAACTGGGATGGCGGCGCCTGGGGTGAGCAGGACATGACGGGCTGTATGCAGCACTCGCTGAATGTCTGCCTGGCTCACATCGCCGTGGACCTGTTGGGCGAAGAGGATTTTTACAAATACGTTCAGGCCTTCGGCTTTGGCCGCAGCACAGGGATTGACCTGGCGGGCGAGGCCAATTTCCCCCTGCGCCTGCCGGACAACAACCAGTGGGTGGTTGTTGACCTGGCGACGAACTCCTTTGGCCAGGGCATTGCGGTCACGCCCATCCAAATGGTCACAGCGGTCGGCGCCATCGCCAATGATGGGCAAATGCTGGTCCCCCATGTCGTTCGCAGCGTGATCGATGGCAACCAGCAATATGCTGTCAGCCCGCAGGTAATGGGCAACCCCATCTCCGCTGAGACGGCCAAAACTCTCACCAGTATGCTGACGGTCGCTCTGGAAGAGGAAGCCTCCCAGGCGCTGGTCGAAGGTTACAGCCTGGCCGGAAAAACCGGCACTGCTGAGATCCCGACGGAACTGGGCTATACCAGCACCCAAACCAACACCTCTTTCGTCGGCTGGGGTCCTTCGGATGATCCGCAATTTGTCGTTTATATCTGGCTTGAAAAACCCAGCATCTCAAAATGGGGTTCGGAAGTCGCCGCCCCTGTTTTCCGAAATGTGGTTGAAAAACTGGTCGTTTTGATGAAAATTCCCCCGGACAGCGTCCGGATGGAAATCAGCGCGAACTAAAGGACGGATTGTGATCCAACTCAACGACATCATTGTCGCCCTCAAGAAACAAGCAATCGCCCCGCTGGATGCAAAGCTCACCCAGGCGGTGATCGATTCGCGTGAGGCGACCCCCGGCAGCTTGTTCATTGCCCTGCCAGGTGAAAACGTGGATGGGCACGATTATGTTCAGGCCGCCTTTGAAAGGGGCGCGATTGCCGCCCTGGTGGACAAGGACCTGGGAGAGGAATTTAACATTCTGGATCTGCGCCTCGGCCAGCCCCTGCCAACCGCCTCAGAGATCCACTTTCCGCTTTGCTTGCGGGTTGAAGATTCGCTCAGCGCCTTGCAGGCGATTGCGGCCCATTGGCGCCGGGCGCATAATATCCGGGTGATCGGGATCACCGGCAGCGTGGGCAAGACCTCCACCAAGGAGCTGATCGCTTCCCTCCTGGCGCAGAATTACACTGTCCTGAAAAATGTCGGCAACCGCAACAATGAGATCGGCCTGCCGCTGACCCTCCTGGAACTCGGCCCCCAGCACGATTATGCCGTTTTGGAAATGGGTTTCTATGTCCCGGGCGAGATCCGCCTGCTCTGCGAGATCGCTCAGCCCCAGATCGGCGTGGTGACCAATATCGGCACCGTCCATGCGGAGCGGGCTGGCTCTCAAAAGATCATTGCCAGGGGCAAGGCCGAACTGGTCGAATCCCTGCCGGATTCGCCTGAGGGTGTCGCCATTCTGAACATGGACGACCCCTGGGTGCTGTACATGCTCGGAAAGACCCGGGCAAAAGTCTTTTCCTACGGGATCAAAGGCGATGCAGACCTCTCCGCCAGCCAGATCCAATCGCTGGGGCTGGATGGGATCACCTGCGTGCTAAGTTATCAGGGCGTCGACCACAAGATCCACTCCCCGCTGATGGGCGAATTTTCAATCTACACCCTGCTCAGGGCTGCTGCCGTGGGCCTCGCTGTGGGTTTAGATTGGCCGACAATCGAAAGCGGACTGGCGAATGCCCAGGTCAATATCCGCATGCGCCGGGTGGACCTGCCCGGCGGCATCACCATCCTCGATGACACCTACAACGCCGCCCCCGAATCGACCACAGCCGCCCTCGAATTACTGCGGGACCTGCCAGGCAGGCGGGTTGCCATCCTGGGCGATATGCTCGAACTCGGCCAATATGAGATTTCCGGGCACCAATCCGTCGGCAAGGTCGCAGCTGCCGCTGCAGACCAGTTGATCCTGGTGGGTGAACGCTCAAAAGCGACCGCCCAGGCCGCCCTGGAAAACGGCTTCAATGAATCAAACCTGCAGTGGTATCCCGATTCACAGACCGCCTGCGAAGCGGCAACAAAACTGGTCCAGAGCGGTGACACCATCCTGATCAAAGGATCGAACAGCATGCGAATGAACAAGATTCTGGCCGCATTGGAAGGAAGTAAATAATGGAAAACACCTCCGTTATCATCGCCGTCAGCGGTCTGAGCTTCTTGATGACCATCATTTGGGGGGATCCGCTCATCCGGCTGCTCAAGGCCAGGCGGATCGGCAAGATCGTGCGCGAGGATGGGCCGGATCAGCACATTGTCAAAATGGGCACGCCAACCATGGGCGGGATCATGTTTATGATCCCGGTCACCCTGCTGACCATTCTCTTCAATGCAGTCTCCATCTTCGGCTTCAACCTGTTGGGCCGCTCGGTCCTGCTGCCCCTCTTCACGATGTGGGCCTATGCCCTGCTGGGCATGATTGATGACTGGGAGGGTGTTCGCGGCCCCCGGCGCGGCCTTGGGATGCGCGCCATCACCAAGTTCATCATCCAGGTGATCTTTGCCGTTGTGATCGCCTTTGCCCTGCGCGACCTGCTCAAGGTGCCCCAGCTCTACTGGTTCACCGCCGAAGAAGTGATCAATCTCGGCCCTTTCTATATTCCGGTCGCGGTTTTCATCATTGTCGGCATGTCCAATGCGGTGAATTTCACCGATGGGCTGGATGGGCTGGCCGGGTTGATCGCCGCCACGGCCTTTGCCGCTTTTGGCACGGTCGCTCTGGTGCAGGGACAAAGTTTCCTCGCCCGCTTCTGCTTCTCACTGGTCGGCGCCTTGTTCGGCTTCCTCTGGTTCAATGTCCACCCCGCTCAGCTTTTCATGGGCGATACCGGCTCCTTAGCCCTCGGCGCCACCTTGGGCGTCGTCGCCCTGATGACCGGCCAGTGGCTGATCATTCCCCTGATCGCCGTCATCCCCGTGAGCGAAGCGCTGAGCGTCGTGATCCAAGTTGTGTATTTCAAAATTACCAAAGGGAAGCGTTTCTTCCGGATGGCCCCTCTCCATCATCATTTCGAGCTGTTGGGATGGAGCGAGACCCAGGTCGTCCAGCGTTTTTGGTTGATCAGTCTTATTTTTGCAATGTTGGGTATTGCCCTGATCCTGGTGGAGTGAACTGATGACAGATTGGACTGGAAAACAAGTGGTGATGATTGGCGCAGCCCGCCAGGGCTTGGCGCTTTCACGCTACCTGGCCCAAAAAGGTGCCAAAGTTATCCTCAATGATCGCCGGGAGGACAGCCTTTTGGCGGACGCCAAACAAGAGCTGGCCGACCTGGATATCACCTGGGTCACCGGCGCTCATCCCCTGGAAATCCTCGATGGCGCCGATCTGGTCTGCCTGTCGGGCGGGGTCTCCCTGGATCTGTCCCTGGTGTTGGAAGCGGAAAGCCGGGGAATCCCGCTTTCCAATGATTCGCAGATCTTTTTGGAAGAAGCCCCCTGCCCCGTGATCGGGATCACCGGTTCCGCCGGCAAATCCACCACGACTGCCCTGGTCGGCGAGATCGCCCGGCTGCACTACGAAATGCGCAAACCCAATAACCGAGCCTGGGTGGGCGGCAACATTGGCAACCCCCTGATCCAGCATCTGGACGAGATGCAAGAGGGAGATATCGCCGTGATGGAACTTTCCAGCTTCCAACTGGAGATCATGACCAAATCTCCTCATATCGCCGTCATCCTGAACCTGACGCCCAACCACCTGGATCGGCATAAGACGATGGCCGCCTACACCTCGGCCAAGGCGCACATCCTGACCCATCAAGGGCCGGATGACATCGCGATCCTCAATCGGGATGATATCCAATCCCGCAAAATCTACAACGAAGTCAAAGGGCGTTTGATCACCTTTGGCTTGAACGAACCTTACAACAAACAAGACGCCACCTTCCAAAAAAGGGACAAGCTCTACCTGCGGGCCAGCGGCCAGATCGCCAAGATCATCAAAACGGACCAGATCAGCCTGCCCGGCACCCACAATCTCTACAACGTGCTGGCTGCGATTGCGATCTCGGCTGCGGCCTCCTTCTCGATGCAGGCCCTCTATGAAGGCATTGTCCAATTCAAGGGCATAGCCCACCGCCTGGAATTCGTCCGGGAATGGGGCGGCGCGGAATGGTACAACGACTCCATCGCCACCACGCCGGAACGCTCGATGGCTGCGATCAACGCCTTTGACCAGCCAATTGTCCTGCTGGCCGGCGGACGGGACAAAGACCTGCCCTGGGAAAAATTCGCCGACCTGGTGCACCAAAAGGTGGACCACCTGGTGCTCTTTGGCGAATGCGCGGACCTGATCGACCATGCGGTCGGCGAAGCCATCCCGAACCAAAGGCCCTATACGATTGACCGCTGCGACGGTCTGGAAGAAGCTGTCCAAAAAGCGGCGGAACGGGTGGAACCGGGAGATGTGGTCCTGCTCTCCCCCGGCGGCACCAGTTTTGATGAATTTATTGATTTCGAAGAGCGTGGAAAGCGATTCACACAATGGGTGAAGGAACTTACGTAAACCAGTCCAAGCCGAAAATGGGCAACTCCCGGTCTCTCCGGCTGCCCTTTGACGTCCCGATGCTCCTGATCGTGATCGTCCTGCTTGTCTTTGGCTTGCTGATGGTCTACTCCGCAAGCTGGGATTTCTCCATTGCCATGGGCGAGGTGCCGACCTACCTCTTCGGCAGGCAGGTCCTCTGGGTGTTCCTCGGTCTGATCGCGGCCGTGGTGACCAGCCTGATTAACTACCACAATTACCAGAAGATCCTGGTCCCCCTGGGAGTGGGCACCCTGGTACTGCTGGTGGCCGTGCTGGTGGTCAATGATGCCGCCGGTAATGACGTCACCCGCAACCTGCTGGGGGGATCCATCCAGCCCTCCGAGATGGCCAAAGCCGTGATTGTGATCTACCTCTCCTTCTGGCTCGATCGCCGCAAGGACACTCTGAATGACATGCAGCTGGGGTATATCCCCCTGATTATGATCCTCGGTATCACCTTTGCTTTGATCTTTCTCCAGCCCGACCTCAGCGCCGCCATCACTGTCTTTTTGCTGGGCGTGAGCCTTTTCTTCCTGGCCGGCGGCGACTGGAAAGTAATTCTGCTGGTCTTCGTGGCGGTGCTGCTGGTCGGCCTCCCGATGATGTACCTCTACCCCACCGGGCGGGCGAGGATCACCTCCTATCTGACCGGCCTCAATAACCCCCTGCAGAGCAGCTATCACATCCAGCGCACTCTGGAAGCGGTCGTCAAAGGCGGTTGGTTTGGCGTCGGGATCGGCCAGGCCGACACCAAGTTCACCGGGCTGCCTCTGGCGCCGACGGACAGCATCTTTGCCGTCATCGCGGAAGAAACGGGCATCCTGGGCGGCCTTTTCCTGGCCCTGATGTTCGTCCTCCTGATCTGGCGGGGCCTGGTGATCGCCAAAAACGCCCCGGACCAGTTGGGTTCGATGCTCGCTTTCGGGTTGACGATCTGGATCGGGATCGAAGCCCTGATGAACATGGCGGTGATCGTGGGCCTGATGCCCTTCACGGGAAACGCACTGCCGCTGATCAGCGCTGGTGGTTCCAGTATGCTCGTGACCCTGACATCACTTGGCATTGTGATGAATGTATCGAAAGTTTCAGCGGAAAAGAAAACTGAGGAAAGGAGTTCCCATAGTGCGGTTGTTGATCTGCGCCGGCGGGACGGGCGGGGGAGTGTATCCCGCCGAAACCGTTCTCGACGCGCTTGATTTGGATAAGGATTCAGTCCTTTGGGTCGGCGGCCGTGGTGGGATCGAGGAAAATTTGGTGACGCGACGAGATATCCCCTTTGTGGCTATTCCTGCAGCCGGCGTGCACGGTGTGGGGCTTAAACGCCTGCCGGGAAATATCTGGAAGCTGGTCCAGGGCTTCTTTGCTTCCGCGCGAATCCTGCGGGAATTCAGACCCGACGTGCTCCTCTTCACGGGCGGTTACGTCGCCTTCCCGATGGCCGTCGCCGGCCGGCGCTGGTCTTCCCTGCTCTATGTCCCCGACATCGAGCCGGGATTAGCGCTCAGAGCTTTGGCGCGCTTTGCCGACCGGATCGCCCTCACGACCGACACCTCTGCAGCCTATTTCCCGAATAAGTCCAAACTGACCGTCACCGGCTACCCCACACGGCCCGGCCTGAAGGGGTGGACGAAGGAAAAAGCCTTGGATTATTTCGGGTTCACACCGGACCTGCCCACCCTGGCCATCACCGGCGGCAGCAAGGGCGCCCGCACGATCAACACAGCGGTGATGAAGATCCTGCCGCAGCTGCTGGAAAAAATGCAGGTGGTCCACCTGACAGGGCACCTGGACTGGGACATGCTGGATGAGCAGGCCAAATCCCTGCCCCCGGAACTCGCCAAGAACTACCAGGCCTTCCCCTATCTGCACGAGATGGGCGCAACCTTTGCCGCGGCGGACCTGATCGTCTCCCGGGCCGGGGCCTCCACCCTTGGGGAATACCCCCTGTTTGGCCTGCCAGCCATCCTGGTCCCCTACCCCTATGCCTGGCGCTACCAAAAGGTGAACGCCTCCTTCCTGGAAGATCACGGGGCGGCTGTCCTTCTGCGCGATGAAGAAATGGATGCCAAATTACTGGACCTGATCCTCTCCCTCATCACAGACAGGCAGCGCCTGCGCAGGATGAGCGCGGCAATGTCCAGCCTGGCAGCCCCTGAAGCGGCCTTCAAGATCGCCGCCTTGATCAACGAGATGGCCGAAACGCCGGAAAACGAGCGGACCGCATGATCAGTCTTTCGGTGCTCTTCTGGATCTTCGTCGTCCTGTTTGCCATCATCGGCGCCATGCGGGGCTGGGCCAAGGAAATCCTGGTCACCTCCGGGGTAATCGTGGCGATCTTCGTGATCACCATTATGGAAGCCTTCATCCCCGCGGTGCGGGACAACCTCAACCCGAATTCGCAATTCTGGCTGCGGATAGGCGTCCTGGCGGGCCTGACCTTCTTCGGCTACCAGGGACCCAATCTCCCCCGGCTGATCGATTCAGGCAAGTTCATCCGGGACCGGTTCCAGGACGTCCTTCTGGGCATTTTCCTCGGCGCGATCAACGGTTACATGATCTTCGGCACAGCCTGGTACTACCTCGACCAGGCAGGCTATCCCTTCAAATGGATTTCCGCCCCGGATCAGGTCACCGAGGCCGGGCTGAAAGCCATCGCTCTGATCAAAATCCTCCCGCCGGTCTGGCTGCAATCTCCCGTGATCTACATCGCGGTGGCAATTGCCTTCGTCTTTGTTTTGGTGGTATTCATCTGATGAAACACGTGCACTTCATTGGCATCGGCGGAACAGGGCTTTCCGCCATCGCCCGGGTCCTTCTGGAAAAAGGCTACCAGATCAGCGGTTCAGACCGGGAAGAATCGCCTTTGTTCCGCGCGGTGACCGCAGCCGGCGCCACAACCTTCGTCGGCCACAAGGGCGAACAGGCCGCCGGGGCGGACCTGGTGATCCGCTCTTCGGCCATTCCGGATGACAACCCCGAAGTGGCCTATGCCCTGGCCCGCCAGATCCCAGTGCTCAAACGCTCAGCCTTCCTGGCGGAATTGACTCAGGGGCAGGACACCCTGGCTGTCGCAGGTACGCACGGCAAGACCACCACCACAGCCATGCTGATCTGGATGCTGACCGAGATGGGGCTGGACCCCAGCTTCATCGCCGGCGGCGTGGTCAAGCAATTGAACTGCAATGCCCATTATGGCCAGGGCGACTATTTTGTGATCGAGGCGGATGAATATGACAACATGTTCCTCGGCCTTGCGCCCAAAGTGGCCCTCGTGACCAATATGGAGCACGACCACCCGGACTGCTTCCCCACCCCCGAGGACTACCGGAAGGCCTTCAAAGCCTTTCTGGGACGGGTGCGGGCAGGCGGGCTGACGCTGGTCTGCCTCGATGATCCCGGTGCGGCCTCCCTGGGCGGTGAAATGGCCGCCAGCCAATCTGTGCTGACCTATGGCAGCCAGGCCGGAGCTGATTACCAGGCTGTTGAAATCCGCGTGGAAGCAGGCTGGCCGGTCTTCCGGTTGCTGCATGGCGATCAGGATCTCGGCCGGGTCCGCCTGGCCGTCCCTGGGCGGCATAACGTCCTGAATGCCGCCGGCGCCCTGGCCACTCTGAACGAACTGGGGCTGGACCTGGAAAAAGCCATCCTGTCCCTCAGCACTTTCAGCGGCGCGGGACGGCGGTTTGAGGTTCTGGGTGAAGTAAACGGCATCACCGTGATTGATGACTACGGCCACCACCCCACCGAGATTGCGGCAACCCTCCGGGCAGCCCAATCCCGCTATCCGGGCCGCCGGATCTGGGCCATCTGGCAGCCGCACACCTATTCCCGGACCCAGTCCCTGGAACCCGAATTCATCCGGGCGTTCGCATTGGCCGATCGGGTTGGCGTTCTGAAGATCTACGCCGCCCGCGAAAAAGACCCAGGCTACAGCGCCGAGGCCATCGCCGATGCCCTGCCCGGCGGCAAAGCGGTCTATCTGGATGATTTTGAGACCGCAGCGGACTATTTACTCAAAGAAATTGCCCCTGGCGACATCCTGATCGTTTTCTCCGCCGGAGATGCGACCAAAGTCAGCCAGGCGGTTTATCAGGCATTATTGATGAAGGAACGTGGCTAGCCACATGATGAACGAAGCAAAGATGGAGAAGCTCAGAGAGGTCTTTGGCGAGGCGCTGCAGGAAAACGTCACCATGGCCAATTACACCACCGCCAGGGTGGGCGGCCCCGTGCCAGCTCTGATCGCCATCCACACTCTCGAAGACCTCACCCAGGCGGCCCAAACCCTTTGGGAACTGGAGATCCCCTTCAGCCTGCTGGGCAGCGGCTCCAATATCCTGGTCAGCGATCATGGGCTGGACCGGGTGATTCTGCACAACCGAGCGCACAATCTGCGGATCGACACGAAGTCCGAAATCCCCTCTATCGAGGCGGAATCCGGCGCGATCCTCGGCACCGTGGCCCGCCAGACAGCCCTGCGCGGCCTGAGCGGCATGGAATGGGCCGCACCTGTCCCCGGAACCGTTGGGGGCGCAGTTTACGGCAATGCCGGCGCCCACGGCGGCGATATGGCGTCTTCCCTGAAATTGGCAAAAATCTTGCACGCAGAAAAGGGCGTGGAAGAATGGCCGGTCGAAAAACTGGCCTATCAATATCGCAGCAGCATCCTGAAACGCGAAAAAATGCCGGTGGTGATCCTTTCTGCCATCTTCAAAGCGACCCCCACCAGCCGTGAGGAGGCCAAAGCGAAGATTTCCGAATTCCAGGCCTATCGCAAGGGCACCCAGCCCCCCGGCGCATCCATGGGGTCCATGTTCAAGAACCCGCCGGATGATTACGCCGGCCGGCTGATCGAAGCGGCAGGATTGAAAGGCAAACGCATTGGGCGGGCGCTGATCAGCCCGATTCATGCCAATTTCATCGTTAACCTGGAAGGCGCCCAAGCCCAGGACATCTACCAGTTGATGAACCTGGCGCAGGCGACCGTCAAAGCTAAATTCGGGGTCGAATTGGAACCCGAGATCGAACTATTAGGTGAATTTGAGTAATGGATAAGAAAATTAAACTCGGTGTGATTTACGGGGGACGGTCCGGTGAGCATGAAGTCTCACTGATGTCTGCGCGTTCCGTCCTCTCAGTAATCGACCGGGATAAATTCGATGTGATCGAGATCGGGATCACCCGCAAAGGGCAATGGCTGGTCGGCGAAAACCTCTGGACCCTGATCCAGAATGAACGCTATGAGACCCTGATCCCGGCCGTTTTCCTGCCCTGGCCCCAGAACCCCGGCATCTACACCCTGCAGGATGGGCGGATGAAGCTTTATTCTGCCCTGGACGTGGTTTTCCCCGTCATGCACGGAACCTACAGCGAAGATGGCACGCTGCAGGGGCTGCTGGAACTGGCGGATGTGGCCTATGTCGGCGCCGGCGTGCTGGGTTCAGCCGCCTGCATGGACAAGGGCCTCTTTAAAGATGTGATGATCGCCAACCAGATCCCCACGCTGGATTACCTGGTCTTCAACCGCAAGGAGATTGAAGCAGATCTGGAAACCTGCCTGGACCAGGCGGAGACCATCGCCCCCTACCCGCTCTTTACCAAGCCCGCCAACCTCGGCTCTTCGGTTGGGATCAGCAAATGCACCAGTCGGAGCGACCTGATGGAGGGGATTCTCCAGGCTGCCTCTTTTGACCGCCGGATCGTGGTCGAAAAGGGCATTGAAATGGCCCGCGAAGTGGAACTGGCTGTTCTGGGGAATGAAAACCCCCAGGCCTCCATCCCCGGCGAAGTGGTCCCGAAGGACATCTTCTATACCTATGCGGAGAAATACATCAACGACACCGCCGACCTTCTCATCCCGGCCGATGTCTCCGCTGAGATGGTGGCGATGCTGCAGGAGATCGCCATCCGAGCCTACAAAGCCACGGATTGCGCCGGGATGGCCCGGGTGGACTTCCTGATCGACCGTGAAACAGACAAGGTCTATCTCAATGAAATCAACACCATCCCCGGTTTCACCAAGATCAGCATGTATCCGAAGCTTTGGGAGGCCACCGGCCTGCCCTATGCTCAGCTGATTGAACGCCTGATCGACCTGGCGTTGGAACGCAAAGCCCAACGCGACCAGACAGAAAGAGAGTTTCGAAGTTAATGGCCAACCGCCCGTCGGAGGATAAGAGCAGGGCTGAACAGGTCCGTGCTCGCCGGCAGCAAAGCCAGAAGAAGACCCGAAAGGCGCCGTCCATTGGGTCCAGAGCCACGCGTAAACAGCCGGCCCGCCAGGCCCCCGTGACCCGCCGGACCCCCGCCCGAACGGTCCCGGTGATCAACCGGCCGCACAACAAGGTGAACGTCCCGCTGAAAACCAAGGGCGCTGAAGTGCAGCTGCCGGCCTTCCCCAAGATCCATCTGGGGTGGCGCCTGATCTCCGGCGCGATCTTCCTGCTTTCACTGGCCGGGGTCATCACCTTCTCCAGCCTGGGCACGTTTTCCGTCAGCGCCATCAACCTGGAAGGCGCTGAACGCCTGACTTCGGATATCGTCATGTCGCAAATCGGCGTTACGGGCCAGTCGATTGTGAAGATCGACCCCCAGGAGATCGAATCCCAGATCAGCGAGAGCTTCCCGAGCGTTGCATCGGTGAAAGTCTCGGCTGGCTTACCCGCCTCGCTGACGATCAAGATCACCGAGCGGCAACCGCTGATCCTCTGGCAGCAGGAAGGCAACCCACTCTGGATCGATGCGGAAGGCGTCATGTTCGTCCCCCGCGGCGAAGCGGAAATCCCCCTGGCGATCGTGGCCACCGGCAACCCGCCGGCCGGCCTCGCTGCCGCACCGGAGTCCGCTGAGGAACTTGCCGAAGTGGACAGCGCCGCAATGGCCACCAGTCTGCCCCGGACCACGCCGGAATTCGTTGAAGCGGCTTTTGCCCTGAAAGCCTACCTGCCCGAAGGCAGCACCCTGCAATACGATTCGGAATTCGGTCTCGGCTGGCAGGACCCCAACGGCTGGCGGGTCTATTTCGGCAACGACCTTAACAATATTGACTTGAAATTGGTGGAATACCAGACGATCATCGCAGAATTACAGGCTAAGAACCTGACGCCGGCGCTGATCAGCCTTGAATTCCTTTATGCACCTTTTTACCGACTGGAGCCGTAGTATGGAAGAGCCCATCATCGTTGGAATTGATATTGGAACCAGCAAGATCTGCACCCTGGTTGCCCGTGTGGAAGAAGGCGACAACCTCAGGATTTTGGGCGTGGGTCTTGAACCCTCCCAGGGCCTCCGCAAGGGGACAGTTGTGGACCTCAACGCCGCGGCGCTGGCTGTTTCCCGTTCAATTGAGAAAGCCGAACGCACCTCCGGGTTCGAGATCAACGCAGCCCTCGTCAGCCTGGCGGGGTCGCAGGTTTCCTCGATCAACAGCCGGGGCGTTGTGGGCATCACCGGCGGGATTGTGGATATGGAAGACATCGACCGGGCGCTGGATGCGGCTCAGGCAGTCGCCATCCCTCACAACCGCGAGATCATCCATGTGATCCAGCGGGGGTTCACCATCGACGGCCAGGACGGCATCCGTACCCCAATTGGGATGCACGGCTACCGGCTGGAAGTTGAAGCCCACATCATCACCGCGGCGGCCTCCACCGTCGAGAACCTCCGCCAGTGCGTCGGCGCCTCAGGGATTGAAGTTCAGCAATTCGTGCTCAACCCGCTCGCCTCCGGTGAAGTGGTGCTCTCCGAAACGGAACGCCAGATGGGCGTGGCCGTGGTGGATATCGGCGGCGGCACAACGGATATGGCCATCTACATTGACGGCGATGTCTGGCACACGATGGTGATGGCGGTGGGCGGCAATCATGTCACCTCCGACATTGCCCACGGGCTGCGGCTGCCGATCACCCAGGCCGAAGAAGTCAAGCTCAAATTTGGCCATGCCATCCAGTCCGCCGTCAACCCTGAAGAGCAGTTCACCGTCCGCAGCTTCGGCGTGGACACCCCGGAACGAATCAAACGCTCCGACCTGGCGAACATCGTTGAGGCCCGGATGGAAGAGATCTTCTACCTGGTGCTCCAGGAGATCCGCCGCTCGGGCTATGATGGCCTTCTGCCGGCCGGTGTGGTGCTCACGGGCGGTTCCAGCCTGATCCCAGGCTGCCGCCAGCTGGCGTCCCAGGTGATGGGTCTCCCCACCCGGATCGCCAAACCCCAGAACCTGATCGGCCTGACCGATCAACTCGACTCGCCGGCCTTTGCCACCAGCGTAGGCCTGCTGCATTGGGCGCTCCTGATGAACGACTCCGGTCAGTTCATTGAACGCCATGGACCAAAACAACCCAAAAACTGGTCCGACCAACTTAAGGATCTACTCAGAAGGCTCTTGCCCTGAGATAGACAGTATTATCGTCCATTTATGTTTTACGAAGAGGAGTTAACCATGGATAAGAATCTACAACCTGAATCATTTGCACGGATCAAAGTTGTGGGAATCGGCGGCGGCGGCTGCAACGCTGTCAACCGGATGATCGATGAGGGTCTGACCGGCATCGAATTCATCGCCGTCAACACCGACGCCCAGGCTTTGCAGTTCTCCAAGGCCAAGGTCCGGGTGCGGATTGGCGAAAAGTCCACCCGCGGCCTCGGGGCAGGCGGCGATCCCAAGATCGGCCGGGCTGCTGCTGAGGAATCGGCTGAGGAATTATACGAAGTGCTGAAGGGCAGCGACATGGTCTTCGTGACCGCTGGTCTCGGCGGCGGCACCGGCACCGGCGCAGCCCCCGTGGTCGCCCAGATCGCCAAGGAAATCAACGCCCTGACGATCGGCGTGGTTACCCGTCCCTTCACCTTTGAAGGCACCCACCGGGCCAACTCGGCTGAAATCGGCGCGGCCAACCTCAAAGAACACGCCGACACCCTGATCGTGATCCCTAACGACCGCCTGCTGCAGATCGTCGATAACCGGGCCGGGCTGCAGGATGCCTTCAGGATCGCCGATGACGTCCTGCGTCAGGGCATCCAGGGCATTTCCGAACTGATCACGGTGCCCGGTCTGATCAACCTGGACTTCGCGGATGTCCGCACGATCATGTCCGAAGGCGGCGCAGCCCTGATGGCTGTCGGTCAGGCTTCCGGCGAGGATCGGGCGATCAAAGCCGCTGAACAGGCGATCTCCAACCAGCTGCTCGATGTCACCATTAACGGCGCCCGCGGCATCCTGTTCAACGTGACCGGCGGTGAGAACCTCAAACTCTTCGAGGTGAACCAGGCCGCCGCGATCATCAAGGAAACCGCCCACCCCGAGGTGAACCTGATCTTCGGCGCGGTCATTGATGAAAGCCTGGGCGACAACCTGCGCATCACGGTGATCGCGACCGGTTTCGAAGGCAACAGCATCAGCCCTCGCCGGGAAACCAAGGTGGAGCCGAGGCAGAACACCTATGCGAAGCAGCGCCCCCTCCCCAGCATGCTGGAGAAAGAGGAAGCTGAGGATGCTTACGAGCCGCGCCGGGATGCCTATGAGTTCCCCACGCGGATCAACACCGACGACCTGGACGTCCCCGCGTTCTTACGTAAACGCAGCCAAAACTAAGCTTTACCGTTTACGTATTCGTCATAATAATATGCTGCTCAATTCAATGAGCCTGATATCGGAGGGTCTTCTGTGCTCCAGGCGACTGGTTGTCTTGGCGCGCGTCACTAGAGATTAAATGGATTGGTAAATTAACTCCTCGCTCCTCATTAATGGTATTGGCAAATAGAAAAACGCAGGATTGCAGCCTGCGTTTTTCTATTCATTAACTTTGAAAACTTTGGGGGCGTTCAGAGCCACCCTACAACAGTTTTTGTTCTAAAGCTCGATCCCTTGCTTTTTCAGGAAGGCTTCACTGGCTTTCATCACCTCATCCGGGTCATTTAAACCCAAAACCTGGTCTGCCAGGGGTTGGCAATCCGCTTTGCTCAGGGATTTCATCACCCGTTTGATCAAGGGGATTCGGGCGGGAGACATGCTGTATTCATCCAGCCCCAGGCCGAGCAGGATCGGCGAAGCCAGCGGTTCTCCGGCCAGTTCGCCGCACAAGCCCACCCATTTGCCCTCCGCATGGGCGCAGTCAATCGTGCGTTTGATCAAAGCCAGGACTGCGGGGTTCAAAGGGTTGGCCAGATGGGCCACTTTGCTGTTGGTCCGGTCCACGGCAGTGGTGTATTGGGTCAGGTCATTGGTGCCGATGCTGAAGAAATCCACTTCCTTCGCCAGCCGGTCCGCCAGGAGGGCCGCGGAGGGCACTTCGACCATGATTCCGAATTGGACCTGCTCGGCACAAGGCCTGCCTTCAGCCTTCAACTGGCCTTTGGCCTTTTCCATCACCGCTTTGACCGCCCGAATCTCGGCCAGGTTGGAAACCATCGGGACCATGATCCGCAGGTCGGCGCCGACGCCCGCCTGGAGCAAGGCCCTGAACTGCTGGAGGAAGATCTCCTCTGCCCCATCGAGCATCCGCACACCCCGCCAACCGAGGAAGGGGTTCAGCTCCTTGGGCAGGTCCAGATAGGGAATGGCCTTATCGCCGCCGATATCCAGCGTGCGCACGACGATGGGCAGCCCCTGATAAATATGGAAAACCGCCTGATAAGCTTCAATCTGCTCTTCTTCGCTCGGGAGGGTATTCCGATCAAGATAAAGGAATTCTGTGCGGAAAAGGCCGACGCCCTCGGCGCCGTTCTTAATTCCCAGCGGCGCATCAGCGACCCCGCCGATATTGGCCACCACTTCCACCCGCTCGCCGTCCGCCGTGACGGCTGGGGCTTGGGCCGCGTTCCGCGCTTCAGCCTGTTCCTTTTCAGCCGCCTTTTCTTTCTCAATGAAACTGGCAAGCGCAGATTCATCCGGCGAGACCACAACCGTCCCCAGGGTGCCATCCACCAGGACCAGGGTGCCATTCGGCACGGAAAGGATCTCAGCGCCCAGGCCAACCACAGCCGGCAGACCGAAGGCTTTCGCTAGGATCGCGGTATGCGAGGTGGGGCCGCCCTGGGCCGTGGCAAAGCCCAAGACCAGGTCCTTATCCAGGCTCACGGTGTCAGAAGGCGTGAGCTCATCGCCCAGGATGATCGAGGGATGGGTCAAGACCGTCCCGCCCACAGAAACGCCCAGCAAGTGCCCCAGCACCCGGCGGCCGACATCGCGGATATCGACTGCGCGGCTGCTCAGGGTCTCATCCGGGATCTGCTCCATCATCTGGGCAAAATACTCAATCGAATCCGTCCAGGCCTTTTCAGCGTTGACCCCGCCTTGAATGGCTTCCTTGGCGCGGTCCAGCAGGGCCACATCTTCCAGAATCATGCGATGCGCCTCAAAAATCTGGGCTTCGTCGCTTTTGGACCGGCCGCTCACCTCTTCTTTGAAAGCGTAAAGTTCTTCCTTCCCCTGCTCGCAGGCAGCCATCAACCGTTCCATTTCCCCTTCAGCGTCTTCGATCTCATAATGCGGAATTTCCAGCTTTTCCTGCGTGACAATGATTGTCCTGCCATGCGCCAACCCGGGCGCAGCCGGGATTCCGTTAAGGGTCGTGCTCACTTTTCCTGTCATGCTTCCTCCTGCTGAAAGGTTCTGATATCAGCGTTTAGTATAATCCCATTTTTAGGAGGGCTTGTCCGAAAACAAACCGGTCCATACAGACTTCACTAAAATTCATGAAGATTGGCATGTTGGGCATCTTAGGGTTGTCATTTATTGGCATTTTCGTTAGGCCCACTGCCCAAAATCATACCCTCTGAATATTCCGAACCGGAGGGGACTAGAGCTTTGCTCTTTAAGATTAAAAAGTCTAACGAAAACGGAAATTTTAAGAAAGATATGCGAATCTCTCCTTGATTCAAGACTCCCCCTATGCTAAAATGGAACTCTACCTGATGGGTAGGGGGCAGCGCCAATACCACCCCAATATATAGGGGTACATTAAGTTTAGGTTTAGGTTCTTTACAAAGGGGCTCCGATGCTTTGTCCATTTTGCCAGTATGAGAAGTCCAAGGTCGTTGATACGACCAAAGACGCGCCCGGCGGAATCCGGCGGCGGCGTGAATGCCTTCAATGTGGTGAACGCTTCAGCACCCTTGAAAGGCCCATCCTGGCAACGCCGCTCTTGATCAAACAAGATGGCACCCGGGAAGAATTCAACCGGGACAAATTGCTGGCTGGAATCAGGATCGCGTGTGCCAAAAGACCTGTTTCAGCGGCGGACATCGAACGCCTGACAGGCGAAATCGAATCCCGCCTTCAGCGAATGGGCAAATCTGAGGTTTCCTCCCGGGTGGTTGGCGACCAAGTTATCCAGGGCCTCAAAGAACTCGACTTCATCGCCTATATCCGCTACGCCATCGTCTATCTGCAGTTGGATGACCTCCACGCCATCCGCAGTGAAATCGATCACCTTTTATCAGAAGATTAATATCCGTAGTTATTAAGGAGTCTACTCATGGCTGACAAAGCTGGTCTCTTACCGACTGGTTTATTCCCCACCCCGCCCTTGCCGGAAGGCATTCCGCCGATCGAGCTTACCGATAACTCACGCCAGGTCCTTTCCAAACGCTACCTCCGGCATGGCAAGGACGGCGCGCCGATTGAAACCATTGACGAGATGTTTTGGCGCGTGGCCTATCATGTCGCCAAAGTTGAGGAGGAATGGGACGGCGAAGTCAACCAACGGGCGCGCGAGTTTTATGCCCTGCTGACGGAGAAACGTTTCTTCCCGAACTCCCCCACCTTCACCGGCGCGGGAACGCCCCTGGGCCAGCTGGCCGCCTGCTTTGTCCTGCCGATCTCAGATGATATGGGCCGCCGCGAGGACGGCATCTTTACCACCCTGCGCAATGCCGCCCTGATCCAGCAGACTGGCGGCGGGAATGGGTTCAGCTTTGCCCGCCTGCGGCCCTCCGGTGATCTGGTCCGGTCGAGCGCCGGCCAGGCGACCGGACCGATCGGCTTTCTCCGAGTCTATGACCAGGCCTTTGGCGAGATTGCCCAGGGCGGCACCCGCCGCGGCGCCAATATGGGCGTGCTGCGGGTGGATCACCCGGATATTGAGGAATTTATAACCTGCAAGACGAACGAAAATGCGATCACCAACTTCAATATCTCCGTCGGGATCACCGACGCCTTCATGGAAGCCGTCCTGGAGGATCGGGATTGGGATCTGCGATTCCCGGACGTCAAAGCCGAAGAATATAGCCATTTCAACGGCGATCTGGACGATGCCATCGAGCAGGGCCTTCCCATCAAGACCTACAAGACCCTCCGCGCCAAGGACCTCTTCGACAAGATCGTCCTCCAGGCGCACCACAACGGCGAACCGGGCATGCTCTTCCTGGATGCCGCCAACCGTCAGAACCCCGTTCCGCACCTTTACCGGCTGGAAGCGACCAACCCCTGCGGCGAACAATGGCTGGGGCCTAACGAAAACTGCTGCCTGGGTTCCGTTAACCTGGCCCAGCATTTCGGCCCCGATCACACCGTGGATTGGGACGCGCTCCAGAAAAGCGTTGAGACGGCGACGACCTTCCTCGATGACGTGGTCACAGCCAACGCCTACGTCCCCGCTGTGCCGCAGCTGAGGGAGGCCGCCCTGCGCGCCCGCCGGATCGGCCTCGGCCTGATGGGCCTGGCGGACCTGCTCTACCACGTCCAAATCCGCTACGGCAGCCCGGAAGGGGAAGAGTTTGCCGCCCAGGTGATGGAATTCATCCGCTACCATGCGATGAAGACCAGCATCCGCCTGGCCCAGGAACGCGGCGCCTTTCCGGCGATCAAGGGCAGCATCTATGACCCTGAAACCCTGACCTGGCAGCCCCCCACCCCGCTCAACGCTTATAAGCTGGACTTCAACCGGCCCACTCTGGACTGGGACTCGGTGGTCAGCGAGATCAGGCAGTTTGGCATCCGCAACGCAGCCCAAACCACCGTCGCTCCCACGGGGACGATCGCGACCGTGGCGGGCTGTGAGGGCTATGGCTGCGAGCCGGTCTTTGCCCTGGCCTATATCCGCCATGTCAATGACAAGGGCGATGATCTCCAGCTGAATTACGTCAGCCCACTCTTCCAGAAAGCGCTCGAAGACGCCCAGATCGAACCCGGCGTCCGTGAGGCGATCATCGACGCCGTGATCGAAACCGGCACCTGCCAGCAGGACGAGAACCTGCCCGCCAGCATCCGGGATGTCTTCGTCGTCTCCTCCGACATCGCCGCTGAAGAGCATGTCCGCATGCAGGCATCCATGCAGGCTTTTGTGGATAACAGCCTCAGCAAGACCATCAACTTCCCCAGCACAGCCACCCCGGAAGACGTGGCGAAGGCCTATCTGCTGGCCTGGCAGCTGGGCTGCAAAGGGATCACCGTTTATGTCACCGGCTCCCGGGAGCAGGTCGTCCTGGAAACCAAGCAGACGGCGGAATCCAAGTTTGAGATGGCTGAGGTGAGCAAGGAGTCCCCTGCGCTGGCTGAACCGAACAAGCAGCTCCCCTTCTGGCGGGAGACCAAGAAACCTCGTCCCCGTTTCCTGAAAGGCTTCACCTATTCGATTGAAACGCCGCTGGGCAAGACCTTCGTGACCGTCAATGAGAACGGCGGCAACCAGCCCTTCGAGGTCTTCGTGAATACCGCGAAGGCAGGCTCGGAAACCGCAGCGCACTCCGAAGCCATCGGCCGGCTGATCTCCTACCTGCTGCGGATTTCTTCGCCTGTGGAGCCTCGCAAGCGCCTGCAGACCATCATGGAGCAGCTGGGCGGCATCGGCGGGGGCCGCTCCCTGGGCTTCGGCGCCAATCGGGTCCGCTCGCTGCCGGATGGCATCGCTAAGGCCCTGGATGAATACCTCTTTACCCAGCATTGGGAAAGCGAAATTGAAACGGAAGCGGGCGACCTGGAAGGCGCGCCCACTCTGCCCTTTGAGGACCTCGAAATCCCGGACCAGGCCCCCAGGGTGATCGGCGAACTCTGCCCGGAATGCGGCATGGCAACGCTGGTCAATGAAGAGGGCTGCCGCAAGTGTTACACCTGCGGCTACAGCGAGTGCTAACTTTTGAGTGATCAAAAACGGGCAAGAGCTTTGCCCGTTTTTGATTCCCCAATTATTTGGGATTACAATTAATCCACCACGGAATCAAAGGATTTTTTTCTCGGAGGGAAAAATGCCAAACGACTGGACCCAAGGCACAGTCAGACTTGATGATGGAATTGAATTGTTCTACACCCGCACAGGGAAGGGTGAAAAACCAGCCATCGTGCTGGCGCATGGCCTCACGGATAGCGGTCTCTGCTGGGGGGAACTGGCGGACGATCTGCAGGCCAACTACGATTTGGTCATGTACGACGCCTACGGCCACGGCAAATCCTCCCGCATTGACCCGGAGAAGCGGCTGGACATGATCGAAGACCTGCACGACCTGATCCTGGCGCTCGACCTCCAAAAGCCCTGTGTTTTCGGTCACTCAATGGGCGCGGCCACAGCAGCCGGCTTTGCAGCCCGCTACCCGGGGCAGCTCTCCTGCCTGGTGCTGGAAGACCCGCCCTGGTCGGATGTCGCAATGACGGATGAGCAAATCAAAGCGATGCTCGAAGGCTGGAAGGAGCAAAACCTCGCTGCGAAGAAGCTCACAGTCAAGGAGCTGGTCAAAGCGAAGCACAAAAGATCTCCAAACTGGGAAGAAGCAGTCCTTGAACCCTGGGCGGAAGCCAAGCTCGACTTTGACCCGGCAGTTCTTGATTATTATCCCCATGATAGCGCAGATTGGCGCG
The DNA here is from genome assembly GCA_011620555.1 of Anaerolineaceae bacterium. Taxonomy (GTDB): domain Bacteria; phylum Chloroflexota; class Anaerolineae; order Anaerolineales; family Anaerolineaceae; genus Brevifilum. Next base: position 112,130 of record WOYY01000058.1, read on the forward strand.
AGACCGCCAAGGCCATTCAGGCGCCCACCCTGTTGATCACCGGAGATAACGCCCTGGGCGCGATCGTGACCCCTGAACTGGGCGTGGAAGCCATTGAAATCATGGGCTTCTGCGAGTTTGGCCATATCAGCGGCGCAGGGCACTGTGTCCGCTATGAAAAATACCAACCCTATCTGACCATGGTGAAGCTCTTCCTGGAGCGCAATCGGCCTGCGGGGTGAGCTTCCGCCCCATGGATGGACCCCTTATGCCCCCGCCCCTTTAGCGCATCTTACAGATTGGAACCCTTAATGCCCAAACGACTGATCCTTCTTGCAGGAAATATTGGTGCCGGTAAGACCTCCCTGACAAAACGCATCGGCGAACGCCTGGGCTGGACCACAGCCTATGAGTCCGTGACCGATAACCCCTATCTGCCGGATTTCTACGAAAGTATGCGGGATTGGGCTTTCCAGCTGCAAATCTATTTTCTTGGGCACCGGGCCGAACAGCATATCCACCTGGCGGAGATCCCGGAATCAGCCATTCTTGACAGAAGCATCTACGAAGACGCCCATATTTTCGCCCGGGCATTAAACCACATGGACAACCTGACGGACCGGGATTATCAGGCCTACCTGCGGCTCTACCACCTGATCGTCGCCCACCTGCCCAAACCGGACCTGTTGATCCATCTTGAAGCGCCAGTCCCCGTTCTGATGGAACGGATCCGCCGGCGGGCACGGAACATCGAAACCGGGATCAGCGAGGATTATCTGTCACTCCTGGCGCGATTTTATACGGAATGGATCAAAGATTTCGACCTCTGCCCGGTGCTGACCATCCGCAGCGACGACCTGGACTTCGTCCACGAAGACCAGCATCTCGACATTGTCGTCCAGCGGATCAACGACCGGCTTTCCGGTCGGGAAGAGATGGTTTTCTAGGCCCTGCCGTCAACTATCACTAACTAACCTCAGCAGCCAGGCGCCGCCCTGCCGGCAGCTTGCCGCGGGCGAAAAGCTGTCCCGTCAGCAGATTCGAACCTGTCCGATGGACGGGGGAAAGCGCCTGCCGGATTCCTATACTAAAAGTACGCCTCGGAAAAACCCCCTGCAACTTTTTTTAAAAAGCGCCGTATATCCTATTAGAGGAGCGACAAGGAGACTTTGTGGAAGAACAAGAAGCCCTTTGGATCACCAAAGCGCTGGAAGGAGATGACGCAGCCTTCGGCCAACTGGTTGAACAATACCAGCGGCCGGTCTTCAGTTTATGCTATCGCATGTTAGGCAACAGCAAAGCCGCTGAAGACGCTGCCCAGGAGAGCTTCCTGCGGGCCTGCCGCAATCTGAAATGCTATGACCCCAACCGTTCTTTTGCAACCTGGCTGCTATCCATTGCCTCTCATTATTGCATTGACCAGATGCGCAAGCGCAGGCTGGACACCATCTCCACCGATGCGCTCCCGCCAGAGATCATCGCCGACCATAACGCCCCAAACCCGGAACGCGAGTTCCGCTCCCGGGAGAAGGAAGCGATGATCCAGAATTTATTAAGAGAACTCAAACCGACCGACCGCGCGGCCATCATTCTGCGTTACTGGCATCAATACTCGGAAGTCGAGATCGCGGAAGCGCTAGACCTGAGCGTCAGTGCGGTCAAAAGCAGGTTGTTCCGCGCCCGCCAGACTCTGGCCAAAGACTACCTGGCGACGGAACAGACCTCAGCGGTGAGTGAAAGGAGACCTGATGAGTCACCAGCCCTTTGAAAACTGGTTGTTATCAGACGAGAAATTGAATGAGGAGCAAGAAAAGGCCTTGCAAACGCATTTGGATGAATGCCGGCAATGCCAGTTGATCTCACACGCCTGGAACCAGGTGGAAACCCTGATGCTAACCAGCAGCGACCCCAACCCGGCTCCCGGATTCGGCTTGCGCTGGCAGCAGCGTCTGGCTTTTGATCGGCAGCAGCGCCAACAGCGCAGGATGTGGTTCCTCACGCTGGGCCTGTCCGCGCTGACGGTGTTCATTTTCCTGGGTTTGGCTCTGGTGAGTCTCTCCAGCACCTCATTTAGCTACGAAATCAGCCAGCTCTTTGCCACTTTTGCCCGGACCGTTGCCCGGGTCAGCCACTTCTGGGACGTGATCCTCTCGGTGGTTAAGTCCTTCCCCTGGGTCCTGCCCCTACTGGTCATCCTGGGCATAGGCGGCATTTCCGCCTCCATCACATTGATCCTCACCTGGCTAAGGTCGCTGATCAATTTCTATCAACCTGCGAAAGAAGGAGTTAGCAAACAATGAGGAAATCCCAAAAGATTCTTTCAATCCTGGGTTTGGTATGGATTGCAGCCTTGGTCTTCCCAACAACCGTTCAGGCCGCCCCGCCGGATGATGGCCGGACGATCTTTGGAGAAAGCTATACGCTCAACAGCGGCGAAATCCTCAATGGGGACCTGAATGTCCTGGGCGGCGTCGTGGAGATCATGGAGGGCGCCACCGTCACCGGGAACGTCCTGGTGGTCGGCGGCGTCGTGACCGTGGATGGCACAATCCAGGGCAACCTGACCGCAGTCGGCGGCACAGTCTCGTTGACCGGCCACGCGCTCGTTCAGGGCGATCTGATCTCGCACGGCAGCTTTGTCACCATGGAGGAAGGCGCAACCGTTCAAGGTGACATCGTGCAGGACTGGACCATCCCGGATACCAACATCGAAATTCCGGAAGTCATCCCGCCCCAGGTGGTTCAAGCCCCTTCCCAAGACACCTCAACCCTCACCCGCATTGCCCGTGAGATCGGACAGCTGTTCGCCATGGCGGCGATGGGCGCTCTGCTGCTGCTCATCCTGCCCAAATCGGTGGACGCGATGACCCAGTCCCTGCAGGCCAAGCCCTGGACGATGCTGGGCTTTGGCGCACTCACCGCTCTGGTGATGGCGATTGGCGGGGTGATCCTCACCCTCACGATCTGCCTCATCCCCGTGGTGGTCCTTTTCAGCCTGGTTTTCGCAATAGCAGCCCTGGTCGGCTGGCTCACCCTGGGGTATGTCATTGGGAAGTTCATGGCCTCCAGCATCTTCAAAACCAGCTGGCATCCCATCCTGGCGGCCGCGATCGGCAACCTGGTCCTTTATCTGCTGGCCAGGGGGGGCTGGACGATCCCCTGCCTGGGGTGGACCTTGGTGATCCTGACGGCCTTTTTAGGATTAGGTGTGGCTGTGGTCACGCTATTCGGCACCAACCCCTACCCCCGCAGCGAATCACCTGCCAAACCGGAACAGGAGGTCCTCACCTTCAACGAGAGTGAGGATGACCCTGACCCGAGCCAGGAAATGGATTAACCCCAGAACAAATCTCTCGCCTTTTACTGGCACAAAGATTGCTGCCATAGGTCGAAAGGAGAAATAAATGAAAAAACCACTGATCTTTGTTATCATCGCCCTGGCCTTGTCCAGTTTTGCCTGCTCGATCAGCAATATCGAGATGAAGACCGTTGAAAACCGGACTGTCGCAATCGACGAGAGCCTGCCAGCCAACCTGGCTGAGACCGAACTGGTCTTCAATATGACAGGGGGCAGTTTCAATCTCAATCCCGGCGCCGCGCAATTGGTCACCGGTACAATTGTCTACAACGTTGAAGCCTGGGAACCCGAATTCACCCGAAGCAATAACTATTTTGAGATCAAACAGGTTAACCCCTTTAATATTTCAGGCATCCCGACCAACGATGTCATCAACAAATGGGATTTGGCTCTGTCCAGCTTGCTGCCCCTCAACCTTTCCATCGAGGGGGGTGCAAGCGACAATGATTTCAACCTGACTGGTCTCCAGCTCACCAACCTCAAGATCGTTCAAGGCGCCAGCAAGACCAACCTGCGCTTTGACGCGCCCAACGCGGTTGCCATGGATGAACTGAGCTTCACCACAGGCGCATCGTCCGCGGAACTCTCTGGGTTGGGCTATGCCAACTTCAACACGATGTCCTTCTCGGCCGGCGCCGGGGATTACACGCTGGATTTCACCGGCGCGCTCTCGCATGATGCCACCGTCAATGTCAAAGCGACCATCAGCAATATCACCATCCTCATCCCGGCCGGGATGAACGCCGTGATCGTCAATAACGGCACGGTGAGCAATATCAACACCCAGGGCGTCTGGCTGCTCTCCGATGACACCTACAACACCATGGAAGAAGGCCCCACGCTGACCCTCCATCTGGATATGGCCGTCGGGAATGTGACCCTGGTTCACGCCGATTCAGAGACCCAAAAGAGCGAGTGATAATCTTTTCACTTATTATCTTTTCAC